>JBFYWS010000568.1:0-5379 GCA_041310935.1 Desulfobacteraceae bacterium
CCGAATATGAATTCAAAGCATAGACAGAGACAGGACCAGTTTAGCGACGTTTGATCAATCTGATATTCGCGTGTCGAGACGCATGACTTGTCTTCGTCGCGGAGCCGCCTCGCTCTGAGAGCGGAAGTTGGGCACGAGGGCCTGTTCCATAGGTGTCTCGAGGGTTCTCCTGAACGTGGTCCCGTCCCTGCATATGCTTTGAAAGAGTTTTGTTGATTTGTCCTTTTTGCTCCTTTAGCGATTTTGTTCTTTGAGAGTGATCTTTTTAAGCCTGCGGCAGCGGGACTTGTTTGGCGATGGCCCACATGAACCCGGACAGCTCACGGGCAATAGCCACCACCACGCGGTTGCGACTCTTGCCCCGGGCGGTCAATTTTCGGAACCGTGCGCAGAGCCGCAGTTGCGCTTTCCAGGCGATTTGCCGAATCGGCTCCGGCACGGCTTCTTGACGCTTGAGGATCACGCGGCTGATGCGCGCCGGATAACTATAGGCCTGCGCGGCTTCGATCAATGCGCGTCGGGCGTGGCCGTTGCCGGTCTTGGTGATGGCACCGCGTCGAATGCTCTGGCCGCTGGAGTTCTCCGACGGCACCAGACCCAGGTAGGACATCAGCTGTCGGGGCGACTCGAAGCGATCCATGGAGCCAATTTCCGCTACAGCCGTGGCCGCCACCACGGGAGCCACCCCGCGCAGGGCTTGCAGGGCTGTCACGAGTGGGTGCATACGCCAGTCGGGCATCAGCTGCAGGATCTGCTCGGTGAGCCGGTGTACACGCTGGGTGCATTCCTCCACGCTGTGGATATAGTCTTCCAGTATGATCTGCTGGGACGGGTGCGGCATTTTGATCTCCGCCATCCAACGACGGTGCGCCAAGGTCCAGGCACACTTGCCCGAATACCGAAAGCCGTGGCGCAACAGAAAGCCGCCCAGTTGCTGGCGGGCTTTGCGCTGGGCGTGGATGGCATCCTGTCGGCCGCGGACAAGATCCCGCATGGCTTCGTCATCTTCCCGCGGCACATAAATCGCCGTCAGTTCCCCGGCGCGGTACAAACGAGCCAGATTGCGGGCATCGCGCCGATCGGTCTTGATGCGATCCCCACTGCGCTTGGGGACCATGGAGGGTGCGACGACATCACAGTGAAACCCGTGGGCTCGCAGATGCCGATAGATCTCATAGCCGCAGGGACCCGCTTCGTATACGAAGCGCAGCTCGGCTCCGGTTGTTTGCAGCTTGCGGATCATTTTGTCCAATGAGGCAAGATCGCCTCCAATGGTGCCGTATAACCGAACTTCAGTGTTCCGGCCGTCATCGGCCAATGCCGCTTCGATGGAGTTTTTGTGTGTATCCAAACCGACGAATGTGATACGCTTTTTCATGACCTGCCTCCTTGGTTGTGGCTCTGTGTGGGCTTGCCAATACCTATATAACCCACGTCGCAAGGGGCAGGTCACTCGTTTTTAACTGTCAGCCATAATGTCTGAGCAATTGCGCACTTTCGCGCTTTTCGTTGTTAAAAGTCGTTTGATATATCAAAGTAATAACGAGGCCGGTATGTATTTTCCTTACTACATCGCCTATATGGCCGCGGGGTTTGCGGTGAGTCTCGCTGTTTTTTTCTGGGCGCTGAGCCGCGGGCAGTTCCGGGACCAGCAGCGCGCGCGGTTTCTGCCGCTGGAGAGCGCCTCGGCCGCACCGCCGGCGCCGCTCACCCGCAAGGGTCGCATCGAGACCTGCGGGCTGTTCGCGCTGGCCTGCTGCGGTTTGGCCGGCAGTGTAGCGGTGATCGTCTTTGCGCTCACCCACGCCCGCTGACATGGTGCCGAAAAACGGCACCTCAGGCCGTGATCCGGCGTTGTGGGGCTTTTGTAAAGGTGATGTATGCGCTACTTCGAGGTCCTGAACATTCATCATTTCGTCACGTACCTGTTCCCGGCCCTGGTGTTCATCGTCATCTTCGCGGCGGGGCTTGGGTACGCCTACGTTCGCCGCAAGAGGTCCGAAGATCGCGCAACCCGCATCATCGAGAGCTACCCGGACGGCATCGAGGGGCGCAACGCGCCGTTCCCGCTCGTGGTGAGCCTGATCATTGCGGGGACGGTTATCTGGTGCCTGCTTTACATCATCTTAACCGGCGTGTGGGGGGTTAAAATCTGAAGATGCATCCCGAACACCAAACCTCGGCGTTTAAAACGTGGGGCCTGGTTCTCGCCATGGTGGGCATCGTGGTGTTCCAGGGCTGGCTGGCCTACACGGTGATCGGCGATCTCGGACAACCGGACTGGGACTACCGCCCCATCCCGGATGTCTACGGCGAGTCGCCCTATGCCATGTACCCGCCGGTGCCCTATCCCCAGCATGTGCGCGGCCCGCAGGGCACGGAGGCCTCTCCGCCGAAGATTCTGGTTTTCCAGGGGGCCGAATGAAAAAACTGCTTGCGCTGGCCGTGATCCTTGTCGGGGCGCTGGGGGCCTATCACGCGCTGATGTTCTACGACAACAACTTCCGCTATGGCCGCATGCGCGAAACACCGGCCGTGAAACCGCATGAAGAGCCGCTGATCCGCATGGAAGCCGGTGTCGTGCCGGTCAGCGGCGGGGAAGCCCTCCTGCGCGCCACCCCCGGGCCGGCGCTCACGCCCCCCCTGGCGCTGGAAGATGCGAACGTCATCGCCCGGGGCAACGCCGTCTACTTCACCTTCTGCGCGCAGTGCCACGGCCCGAACTACGACGGCAACGGCACCGTGGGGCAGAGCTTCATGCCGCTTCCAACCGATTTTCGCTCCTCCGCCGTCCAGTCCAAACCGGCAGGAGATCTTTTCAAGAGCGTCAGCTACGGCATCCCCGGCGGGCGCCAGCCGCCGCTGGAGACCACCATCACGATCGACGACCGCTGGCGTGTCGTCGCCTTCGTCAAATCGTTGCGTCTGCGCAACTGATCTGAATTACCCATCATGCCAAACGCCAAGGCGTCTGCCGACAAACCCGCCAAAACCGATGGGGTGTGCGACCTCTGCGGACTGGCCCTGCGCGCCGAGCGGATCGAAGGTGCGTTTGCAGGCCGGACCCACCACTTCTGCTGCACGGGCTGCCGCCAGGTCTTCAGCATCCTGCTGCAGGCCGCCGGCTCGGCCGACCCCGCCGCCTTCCGCCGGAGCGATCTTTTCCGGAAATGCCAGGAGAGCGGCCTCATCCCGCGCTCCGCAGACGATTTGCCCCTCCCGGCACCTGCCCCGGAAACCTCCTCCGCACCGACCTCCCCTCCTCCGGTCGCAGGTCTCACGCTGGCGTTGAAAGTCGAAAACATGTGGTGCCCGGCCTGCGCCTGGCTGATCGAAACGGCCCTTGCCCGGGCTGCCGGGGTTTTGTCCGCCGCCTGCAGCTTCGCCACCGATCAGCTGCGGGTGCGATACGACCCGGTCGCCACCGACCCGGACCGGATCATAGCTGTCGTCCAACGGTTCGGCTACGGCGTGAGCCTGCCGGGCGACATCCGCGATCAGGGTTTGCGGCGGCGGGAGTGGACCCGCTTCGGGATCTCGGCCTTCCTGACCATGAACGTCATGATGCTCTCCTTTGCGCTCTACTTCGGCTTTTTCACCGATCTGCCCGCCGAGTCCGTCGCCAGCATCTCCTGGCCCATGGCCGTGATGGCCGCCGCGGTGATGGGCTACGGCGGAGCGCCCTTTTTCCGCCGGGCCTGGAGCGGTCTCATCCAGGCGTCCTTCAGCATGGAGTCCCTGATAACGGTCGGCGCGCTGAGCGCCTTCGGCGTCAGCACCTTGAACCTGCTCTCCGGCAGCATCCACCTCTACTACGACACCGCCTGCATGCTGATCACCCTGGTCCTGCTGGGCAAAATTCTCGAGCGGCGCGCCAAGGATCAGGTGCTGGAGGGGCTGGAGGGCCTGCTCTCCCTGATGCCCTTGAAGGTCCGGATCGTCGATGATGCGTTCCCCGATGGCCGCTTTGCCGCCGCGGAGCAGCTGGCCGCCGGCGATTTTTTTCGGGTGGTGGAAAACGAGATCGTCGCCGCCGACGGTGTCGTCGCCAGCGGCGAGGCCGTGAGCGATGAGTCCTCCATCACCGGCGAGCCGCGGCCGGTGGTGAAAAGGCCCGGCGACCCCATCCGCAGCGGCAGCCGCCTGCACCACGGCAGCGTCACGATCTGCGCCGACCAGGTCGGCACCGAATCGACCCTGGGGCAGATGATTGCCGTCGTGCAAAACACCCTGAACCTCAGGACCCCGGGTGAGGGCCGGACCGAAAAGATCCTGCAGTGGTTTGTCCCGGCCATTATCGCGCTGGCCGCAGCCACGGGGGTGGCGGTCTGGCTGCGCGGGCAGGGTCTCGATGCGGCGGTGCTGCGGGCCGTCACCGTCACCGTGATCGCCTGCCCCTGCGCCCTAGGGATCGCCATTCCGCTCGCCCGTGTGGCCGGCGTGGCGCTGGCAGCCCGCAACGGCATGCTCATCCGCAGTTTTGCAACCTTCGAACGGGTTGAGACCCTCGACACCCTCGTGCTGGACAAGACCGGGACCGTGACCCGGGGCGACTGGCGGCTTCAACGCATCATCCCCTTCGGCGACTTCACCCGCGAAAAAGTTCTCGCCCTGGCTTCCGGCCTCGAGCAGGGGGCCGCGCACCCCATCGCGCTCGAGCTGCTGCGCGAAGCGCGCGAACGTCACCTCCGGCCGGAGCGCGTGGCCATGGTGCAGGCTGAGGGAAACGGGATGAGCGGTGTTTGGCAGGGGCTCGAAGTCAAAATCGGATCCGCTGAATTTCTTGCGGAAGAATTTGCAGGACAGGAGCCGGAGCTCGGTCCAATCCGCATGCAGCCGGCCGGCAGTTCCTTTGTCTATCTGGGTGCCGGCGGTCTTCCGGCCGCCGTGCTGGTCTTCGGCGATCAACTGCGCGAGGGCATCGAGCACGTGGTGACAGAGCTGCAGCGCCGCGGGCTGCGTGTGATCCTGGTCTCCGGTGACGGCAGTGAGACCACCCAGGCCATCGGCCGCAAGCTGGGCATCACGGAATGCCTGGGCGGGCGGCTCCCCGCTGAGAAAGCCGAATTTGTGTCGGGCCTCCAAAAACAGGGAAAGAAAGTGCTCATGGTCGGCGACGGGATCAACGATGCCCCGGCCCTGGCCCAAGCCGACCTGTCGCTCGCCGTCTTCGCGGGCGGCAGCCTGGGAAAGGAAGTGGCCGACGCGACCCTGATGCGGGCCGAGCCCGCCCAGATCACCGAGTTCCTGGATTTCAGCCGCGACGTCAACCGCAAGATCCGCCAGAACCTCGTCCTGACCTTCCTCTACAACGGCGTCAGCATCCCGGTTGCCATGTCCGGCCTGCTCTCGCCCCTGGTCGCCGTCTGCGCCATGCTG
>JBFYWS010000583.1:0-5282 GCA_041310935.1 Desulfobacteraceae bacterium
AGCTTTACCATCTGAGCGAGGACTACTCGCAGGCGAACGACCTCGCCTCGAAGAACCCCGCCAAACTCAAAGAGATGCAACAGGTATTCGGGCAGGAAGCCAAGAAGTACAATGTGTATCCCATGGACAACCGCGCGTTTGCACGCTCTTTCGATGTCCGGCCAAGCGCAACTGCCGGAAAGACGGAATTTGTCTACAAGGGGGAGTTGTCGGGGACTTCGCCTGGAACCGCACCGCCTTTCCTTGGCCGCTCATTCACCATCACAGCGGATATCGACGTCCCTCAAGGCGGGGCCGAAGGAATGCTGATAACCCAGGGCGGCGAAACCAACGGTTACGGCCTTTACCTGCTCAAAGGGAAGCCCGTATTCACATACAATCTTCTTGATATTCGCCGGTTCCGTTGGGAGTCTCCGCAGACGCTCCAGCCCGGAAAACACACCGTTGCATTCGACTTCACTTACGATGGCCCCGGGATGGCCAAGGGTGGGACTGGGGTGTTGAAGGTCGATGGTGTCGAAGTTGCGACCCAGAAGATCCCTCACACCATCCCATTTACCATGCCGTTCGATGAAACCTTCGATGTCGGCGTCGATACCCGCACTGGCGTTGACAACGCTGACTACCGTGTGCCGTTCCGATTTACCGGTACGATCAACAAAATCACCTACAAGCCTGGACCCGAGCAGTCTGCCCCAGCCGACAGAAAGAAAGCTGCTGAAGCAAAGGCAGCGGCAAGCAATTAGGAATACGCGAACAACCAAGAGGGGACAACGGACATGAAACGAAGCATCCTCATCATCCTCGGGCTGGCCTTCGGGCTGGCAGCGTCAAGCGGGGCGCAAGAAGTCCTGCCCAAGCCGGAACCCGCCTTCAAGGGCGCCATCGGCAAGACCTACAAGGACTCGAAACCCGATTTCCCGAAGCCGCTCGAGGCACCGAAAGGCGCACCGAATGTGCTGATAGTCATTTTGGATGATGTCGGCTTCGGCCACGCCGGCACCTTCGGCGGCGCGGTGGCGACTCCGACGCTCGACCGGCTCGCAAAGGGCGGACTGCGCTACAATCAATTCCACACCACCGCCCTCTGCTCGCCTACGCGCGGCGCACTGCTCACCGGGCGTAACCACCACAGCGTGGCTACGGGTGTGGTCATCGAGATGGGCACGGGTTACCCTGGCTATACCGGCGTCGTATCCAACACCACCGCTGGTCTGCCAGAGCTTCTCCGACAAAATGGCTACGCCACGTCCGCCTTCGGGAAATGGCACAACACGCCGGACAACGAGATTGCGCCGTCGGGCCCTTTTGACCGCTGGCCGACCGGCAAGACGTGGGGCTTCGAATACTTTTATGGGTTTATGAATGGTGAGACCCATCAGTATTATCCGGTGCTCTATCGCAATACGACACCTGTCACGCAGCCTAAGACGCCGGAAGAGGGCTACCACGTCACCGAGGACCTGGTGGATGATGCCATCGGGTGGATCAACCAGGTGAATGCCACCAATCCGACGAAGCCGTGGTTCATCTATTTTTCCACCGGAGCGACCCACGGCCCGCATCACACCCCCAAGGCGTATCGTGAGAAATACAAGGGTGCGTTTGACGCCGGTTGGGACAAGTATCGCGAGGAGACGTTCGCCCGCCAGAAGCGGTTGGGCGTCATCCCGGCCAGCGCGAAGCTGACGCCGCGCCCAAAGGAGATCCCGGCGTGGGATGATCAGCCCGAGAATGCCAAGCGCGTGTATCGCCGCCTGATGGAGAACTACTCCGGTTTCCTCGAACACACCGACGTGGAAATAGGACGGCTCATTGCGGGCATCGAAAAGGCCGGTGAGATGGACAACACGCTCATCTTCTATATCGTCGGCGACAATGGCGCGTCGGGCGAAGGCGGGCTTGAAGGCACGGTCAATGAGGTCGCCAGCGTCAACGGCATCCAATTGGGTTTGGCCGGTCTGGAAGCGAAGTTCGACGAAATCGGCGGGCCAGAGACCTACCCGCATGTACCGGCAGCCTGGGCCTGGGCGGCCGACACGCCGTTCCAGTGGACCAAGCAGGTCGCCTCGCACTTCGGAGGCACTCGCAACCCTCTGGTGGTTCACTGGCCGAAAGGCATTGCCGCGAAAGGTGAACTGCGCTCGCAGTTCCATCACGTCATTGACGTGGCTCCGACCGTACTTGCGGCCGCGCACGTCAAGGAGGCGAAAGTCGTCAACGGCGTGAAGCAGCGACCGATTGAAGGTGTCAGCATGGCCTACTCCTTCGACAACGGCAGTGCCAAGTCCCGCCGTACGACTCAATACTTCGAGATGCTGGGTAACCGTGGCATCTACAAGGACGGCTGGATGGCCGCGACGCGGCACGGCCGCTTGCCGTGGCAGACTTCGGGTGGAGGCACCGGCACCTTCGACAACGACCCGTGGGAGCTCTACCACGTTGAAAAGGACTTCTCCCAGGCCGATGACCTGGCGGCAAAATACCCTGACAAGGTGAAGGCGTTGCAGGCCGCCTTCCTCGTCGAGGCGAAGAAATACAATGTGCTGCCGCTCGATGATCGCCTGGCCGAACGCTTCGATGCGTCGCTGCGTCCCAATCCGCTGGCGGGTCTGAAGAAATTCAGCTACGGCCCCGGCGTGACCGGCATCAGCGAGTCCGCCGTGCTCAATACCCACAACGTTCCCTTCACCATCACTGCCGATGTGGAAGTTGGCGACGCTGGTGGCGAAGGCGTGCTCGCTGCCATTGGCGGCATCAGTTCGGGGTGGTCGCTCTATGTGAAGGACGGCAAGCCGACTTTCTACTATAACTTCTTCGAGGTGGACCACGCGCGCATCCAGTCGTCCGAGACGCTTCCGAAGGGTAAGTCCAGTATCCGTGTCGAGTTCACACCGCTGGAGCCTGGCCCTGGCAAGCCTGCCGACGTGAAGGTGTTCGTCAACGGCAAGGAAACCGGGAGCGGCCGCGTCGGGAAAACGGTGCCGTTCCGCTACGGCGTTGAACCGTTCGACATCGGACGCGATACCGTGTCCCCGGTGTCGAAGGACTACAAAGTGCCGTACGTGTTCCAGGGCCGAATTGAGCAAGTGACAATTGAAGTGAGGTAGTGTGTTAGGCCGCTCTGAGCCCGCCGTCGCAACACGGCGGGATCAGAGGAAGGGACTCTTTGGGGTGACCGAGTTGCTTGGCCCTTAATTGCGAGGTGCGACCAAATGGATAACGGCGATGATTCTGAACTAATCCGGTTCTAAATTTTTTCACCTTTCCTGACCGAATCCACCATAAGCAGGCAAACTGGGGCAGGGCATGTGTTTATCACCCCAGTTTTGTTTTAGCCATACAGGTTTTCAATCCAGCGCATCGCCTCCACCTCTGTGACCTTCCCGAGATACCGCTGAGTGGTCAAAAGATGGGCATGTTGCCTGATCATCTTGCTGACGATTTCAATCGGTGTGCCGGATCTGGGAACGAAATTGGGCCGTAGGTCTCCGAAGGTTATAGGGAAAACGAATACCACCTTCAGGGCAGTCGCTCGCGCCTTGATCCTTAAGTGGAAAAATTGACCCTGCTGATGTATTCGGATAATAGCACAAAGGGGTGCGGTCATGGGAATAGCCATGCTGGTATTCACCGCCAACCATAACAATTTTTTGGATCTCCTTCGCGAGGAGGGAACTACATGACAAATAAAATTCCGTATGAATCGCTCGATCCAGATGACTGGAATGAAATGCGTGCTCTGGCACACCGCATGGTTGATGATGCCATCACCTATCTTGAAACGGTTCGCGAACGCCCCGTGTGGAAGCCCGTACCGGATGATGTCGCCGCCCGATTCGATGCTCCGGCTCCTGACAAACCTGCCGGTGCCGATGCGGTGTATCAGGAATTTCTGGAGAATATATTCCCCTACCCAATGGGCAATATTCATCCCCGATTCTGGGCTTGGTATATGGGCAACGGAACGGTTTTTGGCGCTCTGGCGGATTTCATGGCCGCGATCATGAATCCCAACCTTGGTGGGGGCAATCATGTAGCCAATTTGGTTGAGGGGCAGGTCGTCAACTGGATGAAGGCGATGCTGGGCTTCCCGCCGGATTCAAGCGGATTGCTGGTTAGTGGTGGTTCTATGGCCAACTTTGTCGGTATCGCCGTTGCCCGAAATACTCAAGCAGGGTTCAATGTTCGAGAGCTTGGTTTGAAAGCCGCTCCACAACCCTTCACGGTGTATGCCTCTACGGAAATACACAGCTGCAACCAGAAGGCTGTTGAACTGCTTGGACTCGGCAGCAGCAGTCTCAGAAAGGTGCCCGTGAAGGACAATTTCACGATCGACCTGAATGCACTGGAAGAAGCCCTGTCGGCAGACCGGGCGGCGGGTTGCCGACCAATTTGCGTTATTGGCAGCGCGGGTACCGTTAATACCGGAGCGGTTGATGATCTGAATGCGTTAGCCGACTTATGCAAACGTGAAAAGCTTTGGTTTCACGTGGATGGTGCCATTGGGGCTGTGGCTGTGCTCGCTGATAATGTAAAGCCCCAACTTTTAGGAATCGAGAGAGCCGATTCAATAGCGCTGGATCTCCACAAATGGATGCACATCCCGTTTGAGGCTGGCTGCGTGCTGGTGCGGCATGCTGAGGCCCATCGACAAACGTTTTCACTGACGCCGGAATACCTGGTGCATGAATCACGCGGATTAGCCGCAGGGAATCTCTGGTTCAGCGACTTGGGTTTGCAGTTGTCGCGTCAGTTTCGTGCGCTCAAGGTGTGGATGTCGATCAAAGAGCATGGTCTCGAGCGATTCGGGCGAATGATGGCGCGTAACGTCGAACAGGCAAAATACTTTGGGCAGTTGATCGAAAATGAACCGGCCATGGAGCTTTTGGCACCGATTAGTTTGGACATTGTTTGTTTTCGATTCAATCCAGGCGGGATGGATGACACGGCCCTGAACGCTCTGAACAAGGAGATTTTGATACAACTGCAGGAGTGTGGGATTGCTGCGCCTTCTTACACCACATTACACGGTCAGTACTGTTTGCGTATTGCTATTGCAAATCATCGCAGCAAGAAAGATGATTTCGAGATACTTGCAAGAGAAGTAGTAAGACTCGGTCGTGAGTTGGTTGTTCAATTTCATTGACCGACATGAGGGACCGGTGATGATAAATGCCAGGCGCGTGGTGGCCTTTTAATCTGAACAGGCTATAACAAAATTCAAAGTGAGACTACTTTATGCCAGACAACGTCTTACGCCCTTTCAAACTTTCCGTACC
>JBFYWS010000266.1:0-4669 GCA_041310935.1 Desulfobacteraceae bacterium
TGTCCGAGGCGGAACGGGCCGAGGCCCTGGTTGCCCTGCGGGGGCTCCAGGGTCAGCTTCAGGCCCTCCAGGGCGAACGCCCCCTGATCCTGCCGAGCGTGGACGCCCAGGCGGTGGCCTCGGTCGTAGCGGATTGGACCGGCATCCCGGTGGGCCGCATGGTCAAGGATGAGGTGGCGGCCGTCCTGGGCCTGGCGGAGACCCTGAACAAGCGGGTCATCGGCCAGCGCCATGCACTGGAGGCGATCGCCAGCCGCATCCAGACCTCCCGCGCCCGGCTCGACAACCCCAACAAACCCATCGGAGTCTTCATGTTGGCCGGCCCCTCCGGGGTCGGCAAGACCGAGACGGGTCTCGCCCTGGCGGAGGCCCTCTACGGGGGCGAGCAAAACATCATTACCATCAACATGAGCGAGTTCCAGGAGGCCCACACGGTCTCGACCCTCAAGGGCGCGCCCCCCGGCTATGTGGGCTACGGCGAGGGCGGCATCCTCACCGAGGCGGTGCGCCGCAAGCCCTACAGCGTGGTGCTGCTCGACGAGGTGGAGAAGGCCCACCCGGACGTTCACGAGATCTTCTTCCAGGTCTTCGACAAGGGGTGGATGGATGATGCCGAGGGCCGCTACATCGACTTCCGCAACACAGTGATCCTGCTCACCACCAACGT
Source organism: Desulfobacteraceae bacterium (assembly GCA_041310935.1). Classification (GTDB taxonomy): domain Bacteria; phylum Desulfobacterota; class Desulfobacteria; order Desulfobacterales; family SpSt-501; genus SpSt-501. Next base: position 668 of record JBFYWS010000266.1, read on the forward strand.
AGGCACGGACCTCATCATGGGGCTGTGCAAGGACCCGGAGTTGATGCCGGACCCGGAAGGGCTAGCCCAGTCACTGCGCCAGCCCCTGCTCAAGACCTTCCCAGCGGCCTTGCTCGGGCGAATCGTCACAATCCCTTACTATCCCTTGAGCGACGAGATGCTGGGGGCGATCATCCGTCTGCAATTGGATCGCATCGTGCGCCGGGTTGCCGACAACCACCGTGTCCCACTGACCTACGACGACGCCGTGGTGAAGCTGATCGCCGAGCGCTGCGCGGAGGTGGAGAGCGGCGCGCGGGTGGTGGATGCCATCCTCACGAACACGGTGCTGCCCGCCATCAGCCGGGAGATGCTGAACCGCACCCTGGAGGGCAAGACAGTCCCGCGGGTCGCCATCGGAGTGGGCGAGTCGGGGTTCAGCTACGGATTTGACTGATGCATCTTTGCAACCCCATCCGTGCCGGACTGCCCCTTGCCGTTCGCCCGTGTCTGATCTATTCTTTAATTTATGCCCTGCCGTTGCGGTTTGGTGTTACCTCAGGTCATGCGCCGTCGCCGAAACAACGCTATTTTTTGAGAGTGGTCCGAATTAGTTAGGCCGCCTTGGACTGAGGTTTTGGCGGGATGATCATGGTTTGGCGAAAACGGGGATGATCCCCGTTCCCCCGCTGGGGTCGAGGGGTGAGATCGGGGTTGCGGCGACCGTGACAGTTAAAGCAGAAATTGCGCCTGGCCCCTTTTTTCGCTAGGTGTTGGACGAGATGGATCTGCGGCCCTTGGAACTGATCGACGCGCAGTACACGCGGCGACCGTTTTTCGGCAGCCCAACGGTGTCCGCCTCGAATCAAAGGTAGGCCAATAACATGGGCCTTGGCTCGCTCTGATAGAGCCCTGGAGAGGCTGGCTTGAGGGAGTATTACGACCATGATCGACACTCTGAAAGCGCCTGTAGGAGAAAGGGGAAAGTACCTCGGTCCTATCAACCAATCCGAGGATGTGCTGCTTGTCCGAAAGCTGCTGCAGCCCCACCTGAAAAGACTCGGAATGGCGTATCTCCTCAAGAAGAAGGAAGAGGAGAAGGGAAAGTGTGACTCCCAACTGATAAAGGCCATCCGAGTTTTTCAGGAGAAAAGGCTCAAACTTCTGTGGTCTGACGAACACGCCAACATTCATAAGTCTCCGGCCTACGATGGTCGCATCGATCCGGGTGACGAGACGTTTCTGGCGCTCACCTATCCCGCCGCCGCTGGCGACAACGTGTTCAAGGAGGAGGTGAAAACGAAGCGGGTGGTGAGTGGCAAGCCTGAGAAAGGCCTAGTTCTAGCCGCCGGGAAGAACGTGTTGGGGCGTGAGGAATTTCAGAGCGGCGCGAAGGCATTTTGCACACTTTACAAACTCTCACCGCCTGTTCTTATCGACACTGAAAAAGATAAACCGTCACGGGAAGCAAATGGACTGAAATCCCAAGCCGTATACGACGCCATGGAAAAGGCCGCGGATGGCACCCTCGATGTGATCGCCTTTTTTGGTCACGGGATGCCGGATAGCCTGCCGACGTTCGGTCTTGTTACTGGCGATATAGAGAGACTCGCACCGAGGATTAAAGCGAAGTGCAAGAGTAAAGCCGCGATCCTTCTCTATGCCTGCTCGGCCGGCGCTTTTGGCGGGTTTGCGTCCACCCTGGCCTATGCGGTAAACGGTGGCTCGGGAACGGAAAATCGCTGCATCATGGTATATGGTCATCTTAATGATGGCCACACGTATCACAACGCTCAATGCAGTTACTTCCCGGGGCCAGGGTATGTCGTGCCCCCGACATCACCGCTATTTGGCTCTTGGTATCGGAGGATGTGGCATACGGACCTATGGGCCCGTTTCCCTTTCATGTCTGATATAGCACTTGCCAACGAACTCAATGGGGAGGAATACCCGAGGGCATTTGAGAAGTGGTTTGGCTTTAAGAAGGCATGATGTTGACAGATGGTAGACCAATAGATGGCGACGGTCCGTCGCGTGCTCACCCCGTTCCAAAAGGAGGAAGGTTATGCCACAAGAAATTCTTCGCCCAGGCTACATCGGTGACAAAGCCTTGACGAAGGCTCCGTGGATGCGTTTCGCGTTAGCGGAGTGGGGAGTGCGCGAGGGACAGGGGGAGGCGAAAAAAAGGCGCGTCACCCCGCGCATCGTGGATTATCTGAAAACCTGTTCCAGCCTCGACGGGAAGCCGAGTCAGCGCAGAGATAGCACATCTTGGTGCTCCGCCTTCGTCAACTGGTGCATGCGACAGGCCGGGTTTCTGGGAACCAATGACGCGCGCGCGGCGTCGTGGCAAGACTGGGGAACCAAGCTGATCGAGCCGCGCTACGGCGCCGTGACGGTTTTCTGCAATCACGTCGGGTTCTTCTGTTACCGAGGGGGGCCAAGCGTCTTCCTGTTGGGGGGAAACCAAGCCGATCTCGGTTGGCAGCATGAAGTCAAGCGTCAGAAAGACGGCCGCTGCCCGGCGGGGCCGTGGGAGCCGCCTCGGCAGGACAGCAGCCACTATGTGGGTGTCGAGCCCTTCCCGCTGGACGCCGTAATCTGCTATAGGTGGCCGTCGCAGCCGAGCGTGAAGCAGGAGTCGACGTAGGCCAGATTCGCCCGCGAGGCAGGGCTGTCGCATAAAGGTATTATCGAGAGAAGGCCTTGGTCATCGTTTGGTCCAAAGATGAGTATTGATGTCGGTTATCGAGCACAGGCGAGCACATGAGGGGTGGCAGGAGCGCCGGTCCGGTGTACCCTTGGAAGCGCGAACAATCCGAGGGACACGCCGATGCCCGATGCTCCTGCCGATGTTGACGCTAGCAGCCTGTCGGACTTAGGCCCAGGAATAGCTGTTATAGAGGGGCGGGGGTCAAGTCTTGCAATCAAAGGGGCGGGGGTCAAGTCTTGCAATCAAGCATTTTCCGGCCATGGTGGATCGCGCGTGATTGCAAGACCCGGTCTTTCCAGTATCCTTCTCACACCTGCCGGTGCAGCGGCACGCGGACGGACAGCGGGGACAAGTGCGCGCCGGTGTAGGCGCAGACGCATTTGCTCAGGACTTGCCTGAATCAGCGTCCGCCAAAGCACTCTCGTCTATACTGACTGGAGTCCACAACCAGGCACGTCTATGCCCTCAATCCAACGCCATCGATCCATTTCAGTCAACACGGTCCTCGGAGAGGACGTGCTGTTGCTGCGCAGCATGACGGCCACGGAGCGCCTCAGCGCGCCCTTCGAGTACGAGCTGACGCTCCTCAGCGACCGGGTCGATGTCCCGGCTGACGATCTATTGGGTACACCGGCAACCGTGGCGCTGGAGTTGCCCGACGGGAAGCGCCGATTCTTCAACGGCTATATCAGCCGCTTCTCACAGACCGGATTCGATGGAGCCTATACCGTATACAGGGCCACATTAGTTCCCTGGCTCTGGTTCCTGTCACACACCGCCGACTGCCGCACCTATCAGGACAAGAAGGTCCCGGATATCGTCAAGGAGATCTTCCGCGAGCACGGCTTCACCGATTTCGACGAGCGGCTCTCCGGCACCTACCGAAATCGGAACTATTGCGTCCAGTACCGGGAGACAGACCTCGACTTCCTCGACCGCCTGCTCGAGAACGAGGGCATCTACTACTTCTTCGAGCACGTGGACGGGAAGCACACCCTGGTGCTCGCCGACAGCTACAGCGCCCACTCCAAGGTCCCAGGCTACGAATCGGTTCCATACTTCCCTCAGGGTGCATCTGCCCTGCGCGAAATCGATCACATCGACGACTGGACCCTCGACAATGAGGTACGCCCGGGGGCCTATGCCCATAACGCCTATGACTTCACCGCCCCGCGTAAAAACCTGTTGTCCCGACGCAGCGCCCCAAAAGGACACGCGATGGCTGAAATGGAGGTCTTTGACTTCCAGGGCGACTATACGGAGACCGCCGATGGAGAGGGCTATGCACGAACCCGCCTCGAGGAGGTTCA
>JBFYWS010000209.1:0-4847 GCA_041310935.1 Desulfobacteraceae bacterium
CGCCTGAGGCGGATGAGTATTTACAAAAGCCGCACAACACAGGATCACAGCCTTAGACGCCGTTTTTCAACACCCTGTTAACGCGGGAAGCCCTGGATCCGCAAGCACACCTCGGCGATGATGACCGCGCTGAAGAACACCGCGAACAGCGTGATCAGGGCGGCCACCACGATGCGCCAGCCCTGCTTGCGGAACGCGTCCAGGTCCTTGGCGATCGAGAGGCTGGTGAAGGCGATGATCGGGGTGGCGAGCGCCAGGAAGTTGACTTTGCCCACCGCCGCCAGGATCTCTTTGGAAAAGGGCATGCCGGGCATGGTCAGCACCAGCGAGATGGTGCCGATGTAGGCGATGGTCGGAACATAGAACGGCACATACTTCGCCAGCAGTACACCGACAACACAGATCGCATAAATGAACAGCATGCCGGGCAGCGCCGTCACGGGGTCGACCTTGGTGGCCACCCAGTTGCCGATCAGGGTCAGGATGCAGATCAGCATCAGGTGGAAAAAAGTCCATTTCAGGTCGATCTTGGGGCGCTCCTGCTTCTGCGTCAACGAGAACGTCTTTGCTCCGGGCTCCTTCTTCTTGCCCATGATGCGGTAGATCCATTCCGCAAACGGCAGACCGATCAGCCAAGAGGCATAGAGCCCGGTGATGCCGGTGATCAGGTTGCTCGCGGCCGCGAAGGCCAGGATCTGGTCCTTCCACTGGGGCAGGGCCTCGCCCAGGGTCGCAGCCCCTGCGGTCATCATGCTGGCGCTGCCGATCCCCATGGCCATGGCCAATGCCAGCGGGTGGAAGATGGCCGGCGCTGTCAGCGCAAACACGCTGCCCAGAATGCTGAAGAAGGCGGTGCCCAGGACGGTTCCGGTGATGTAGGTTCCGATCACGCCGCGACCTTCGGGGGAATCCAGGCCGTAGATGTCGGCGACCAGGCTCAAGTTGGGTTCACGGGCAACCGAGAAGCAGGCGCCGATGACCTCCCGCCTCAAGCCGAGCAGGATGGCGATGGGCATGGCGATGACGATGGAGCCCCAGTTGTTGCCGGCCTCCTGCAGGATGAGGGCGACGCCGGCCTGCATCAGCTTGGGGACGTTCGGCCCCACCAGTGTGCCGTAGCGAACCATCAAGGGGTAGGTGGCCGTCAGGATGATCCCGGCCGCCCAGGTGGAATCGCTGATCGTGTAAACCTTTACCCAGCGGCCGGCCGCCTGGGGCGCGAAGAGAACCGCAAGCCAGATGGTGTGCACGAAAGGCACCAGCAGAATGGTGATCTTCTCGATGGGCGTCCAGCGCACGAAACCGATCAATTCGGCAAGAACGACCAGGACGAGGGCAACGATATAGACCTTCGCCATCTGGGGGGAGACGAGCCCTGGGGCTGCCTGCGGTGGGGACTTGGCTGTTTCTGCCATGGAGAACCTCCTTTGAGTTCAGAGTGTGTTCGGGAGTTGCATGACCGCCGTCGACCGAAACCCAATTGTGTCTCACAGCATCGTTACATTGTTAGCAGTTATTCGGGTTTAAAAAAATCTCACATCTCTTTCCGTACGCTGGCAAATTGCTATCGTCTGTCTACTGAGTCAGGCGCTGCATGAGCTCAAGATACTGTTCTTTGTTCAGGCGCGGCTGAAACTCTTTTTTAACGCGTTTGGCCTCCCCGGCCCCGTCGGCCAGCAGGTCGATCACGCACATCGCCATCAGCTTGGCTGGCAGCACCACCGCGGCCTCGTAATCGGTGACGCAGAATTCGGCGGTGTGCAGGTGCCCCTTGGTCCCGGTCACGAAGGGGTGAATGACCGGGATGAGGTGCGACAGGTCCCCCACGTCAAAGGAGCCTCCCATGAAGCCCGCGTCCTGGGCGCCTTTGTCCCCGAGCAGCGCCCGTCCGTTGCGAGTGGCGAGCTCGGTTAGATTCCGGTCCTGGAAGATCGGCAGGTACCCGGGGATGTTGGTGATCTGCGTGGCCGCGCCGACCGCGTCGCCTCCCGCCTTGAAGGCCCGGTCCACCTTGGCCGAGGCGTCGAGGATGGCTTCGAGGTTTTTACCGCGCACATACGTCTCGAGCCGGACATCCGCAGGCACCACGTTGACCACGTCTCCGCCCTTGGTGATGATCGGGTGGACCCGGATGGCGTCATCGTCCTGGAACGTCTCGCGCTGGGCGTGGACGGCCATGATGCCGATGCAGGCCGCGTTGAGAGCGTTGATGCCCCGGTGGGGCTCCGCCCCCGCATGCGAGGGCTTGCCCTCGTAGCGGATGAACTTGGCCATGAAGCCGTTGCCCGTGGCATTCATGAGGAAACCGGGCTCGGCCGTGTCGGCAAAGGCGTGCACCATCATGGCCGCATCCACATCGTCGAAGTAGCCGAGCTTGATCAGCTCCTGCTTGCCGCCCAGGAAGCTGATCTTGCCCTCAGCCATGAGTCCCAAGCGGTATTCGATCTCGAGATACTCCTCGGCGGGGCAACCTAAAAATTTCACCTGGCCGGACAGGTAAGGCCCCGCGCCGGCGCCGACCAGCCCCATGGCGGCGCCCAGCATGCTCGCCACCTGGATGTGGTGGCCGCAAAGATGGGCGGCGCCCGTGACGGGGTCCGCGAGCGGTGATTCCCGGCCCATCACCGAATCGAGCTCACCCATCACCACCACCGTCGGCCCGGCCTCCTTTCCGGACAGTGTACCCTCGACCCCGGTCACGGCGAGCCCCTCGCGCACGGGCAGGTTCAGCCCCTTGAGCACCTCCCGCACCATGGCGGCGGTCTTGGTCTCCCGGTAGCCGAGCTCGGGGTGGCCGAGCATGGCCTTGGCCACCCGGATCATCTCTTCCCGGCGCTGGTCGATCTGCTGGCAGACTTTTTTCTTGAGCTCTTCCCTGTTCATGGCACCTCCTTTCCTCAGCTGAGGAGCTGCAGCGCCGCGTGCAGGTAAATGCGGGCGGCGTCGGCAACTTCCTGAAGGTCGACAAACTCGCAGGTGGTGTGGGCCTGGGCAATGGAACCCGGTCCGCAGATCACGGTGGGAAATCCCACGTAGGGTGCATCCGATCCGGCCACGAAGGCCTCCACCCCCGGGTCCTTGCCGAAGAGATCGCAATGGGCCGCGCGCAGCGCCCGCACCACCGGCTCCTCGGGTGAGATGTCGTTGGGGGCGATGAGCCAGGTCGGGTCGGTGATCTCGTAGACAAAATCCGGGTCGCCCGCGGCCGCTCCGCGGATGCGCTCGTGAAACTCCGCGTATATGCTCTCACGGGTTTCGCCCGGTAGTGTCCGGCGGTCCACCTCGAGCTCGCAGGTGTCGGGCACCATGTTCACCTGCACCCCGCCATGGATCACCCCCGGCGTGAACCGGCCGTGGCCGCACAGCGGGTGCGGTGTGCGGCCGAGCAGCTCCTGGTTGTAGTCGCCGAAGGAATGGATCACTTTGGACATCTGCACAATGGCATTGACGCCTTTTTCAGGCACGCTCGAGTGCGCGGCCCGACCGCGGGTGACGATCTTGGTGCTGACCCGGCCCTTGTTGGACGGGCAGACCCTGAGGTGGGTGGGCTCACCAATGATGCCCTGGTCCGCCATGCGGCCGGATTGGCCGATGGCCTTTGAGCCGAGCATCTGGTATTCCTCGTCGACGATGCCGCAGACGATCAGGCGGCCCTTCAGCCGCGTCCCGGTTTCTTTAAGCGCCTTGACGACGCCGAGATAGGCGGCGAGAGCGGCCTTCATGTCGCAGGCCCCGCGGCCGTGCATTTTTCCGTCAGCCACTTGGACCGTATAGGCCTCCGGGTATCCGGTGGTGCGGGCCGTGTCCATGTGGCCGGCCAGCATCAGGGCCGATTGGCCCCGGCTCCCGTTCATGACCCCGAACACGTTTGGCCGGCCGGGGCGGACCTCCCGCAGCTCAACCTGCAGACCGAAACCGGATAGATGCCCCGCGATGTAGTCGGCCATCTCCTGTTCGCGATAGCCTTCCTGGGCCGGGTCGTCGAAGGGGTTCTCGCTGCGAATCAGGATCATCTCCTGGAGGATGCGGTAGATCCAGTCGCGGTCGATAGCCGACTCCACTTCTGCGAAACGATCCTTCGCCATGTCCAGTCCTCATTCCCCGATGGTGTCGCGCAAGGGAAAGCGACGGCAGAGCGCCTGAACCTCTTCGCGCACGCGCTGTTGAATGGCCGGCTCGGCCGGGTCGGAGAGGATCCGGTCGATCCAGCCGGCGATGAGCCGCACCTCATCTTCACCCATGCCGCGGGTGCAGATGCCCGGTGTTCCCAGGCGCAGGCCGCTTGTCTTCTGGGTGGTCTCCGGGTCGAAGGGGATGACGTTGCGGTTGGAAAGGATCCCCGCCGCTTCCAGCGCGGTTTCGGCCTGGTCGCCTTTCAGCCCTTTGCCCCGCAGGTCGAGCAGCACCATGTGGTTGTCGGTCCCGCCGGTCACGGGCCGGTAGCCCTGGGTGTTCAACTCCGCCGCAAGGAGGGCTGCGGTTTTCAGCGTCCGCTCCTGGATGGCACGGAACGCGGCCGTGGCGGCCAGGTGAAAACAGACCGCCTTGGCGGCCACGAGCGCAAGCGTCGGGGTGCCCTGGGTGCCGGGGAAAATGGAACGGTCGATCTTCTTGGCGAAATCGGGCCCGCACAGGATCATCCCGCCGTGGGGGCCCATCAGGGTCTTGTAGGTGGTGAAGGTCACGAAATGCGCGTGCGGCACGGGGCTCGGGATGACCCGGGCCGCCACCAGTCCCGCAATGTGGGCCATGTCGACCAGCAGATAGGCGGAGACCTCGTCCGCGATGGCGCGCAGGGTGTCGTATTCGATCAGCCGCGGGTAGGAGCTCGCGCCGGCCACGATCAT
>JBFYWS010000210.1:0-3264 GCA_041310935.1 Desulfobacteraceae bacterium
GCCATCATGATCACCGCCGCGGTGGATCACATCCCCCCGCCTCTGATCGCCCAGCTCAAAGACGGCGGCCGCCTGGTGCTGCCGCTGGGAAGCCCGTTCGGGTATCAGAGCCTGGTGCTCGTGACCAAGCGCGGGCAGGACGTCGTTCTGCGGCACATCATCGGCGTGCTCTTCGTGCCGCTCACCGGGCATGCCATGGACAAACGCCGATGACGTTGTGAGAAGGCCAATTTCTGCGTTGCGCTTCATCTCGCGGGCGCTGCGGCGTACAGGGAGTACGCCTCGCACCGCAAGATTCGCGCGCCTTGAACTTGGCCTTCTCACAACGTCATCAATCGAGCTCATCCGTGGCTAATTTCTCGCTTAAGCAATCGAACAGGACCCTATGCTGACAGCCGTCTTCCTGGTTTCGGGTTCGACTCTCGCCTTTGAGGTTCTGCTGGCGCGGGTTTTCTCCGTGAGCCAGTGGAACCACCTCTCTTTTCTGGTGATCAGCATCGCCCTGTTCGGGTTCGCGGCAAGCGGGACCTTTTTCAGCATCGTGGCACCTGACGTTGAGAGATGGCGCAGCGGTCAGTGGTCGCTGCTGGTGGTCTTTTTCTCGGCCTCGATGCTGGCCGCCGTGACCGGCCTGAGGCAGATCCCCCTGGACTACCACCGCTTGAGCCTCGAACCGGTTCAGGCCGCATACCTGCTCGCCGCCTATCTGCTCCTCGCCCTGCCCTTTTTCTTTTCCGGCGGGCTGGTCGCCGCGGCCTACATGGCGCAGCCCCGGCGCAGCGGCGTGATCTACTTCACGTCCATGGCGGGCTCGGCCGTTGGGGTTCTCCTGCCGGTACCGCTGCTGCCCGTTTACAGCGAATCCGTTCTGATCGTGATCGCAGCCCTGGGGCCGCTGGCGGCCCCGGCGATCATCTTGACCGCCGATTGGCGCAGGCGTGAGCCTGGCAGGCATGCCCGCAGCGCTTTTCGCGCCGCGGCCGCAGCCGGCACCCTGACGCTCATCACGGGTCTCTGGCTGCTGACTCCGGGAGCGCAAAGCCTCCGCGACGTCAAGCCGTCCGAGTTCAAGTTCCTTTCCCAGATCCGATCGTTTCCCGACACGCGCGTCGTGGCGACGTCAACGGACATCCGGGGCCGGGTGGACCGCGTCGAGAGCCCGCACCTGCGTTTCGCTCCCGGCCTCAGCCTCAAGCACACCGAACCCCTGCCGCCAACGACGGTGGTGCTCACGGACGGGGACCGGCCCGTTTTTCTTTACGATCGACCCTCGGCCGCGGAGCTCCTCTTCGCCCGGGACACCCTGTCCTATGCCGGCTACGAGCTGGTTGGCCGACCCGGCAGTGTTCTGCTCCTTCTCGCCGGGGGCGGGCTGGCGGTTCCCTGCGCGCTCGCCTCCGGCGCCGATCGCATCCGAATTCTCCACGCGAACCCCCAGGTTGCCGATCTGATTCGAACTCACTACGGCCTGCCGGTGACAGCAGGAAACCCCCGGTCCTACCTCACGCAGTCGGCCGAGCGCTTCGACATCGTGCACGTGGAGAGCTGGGGCGCCACGATGCCCGGCGCGGACGCCCTGGACCAGGAGCACCTGCTGACTATCGAGGCCTTCAGCGAGTATCTGCGGCGCCTCGCACCGGGCGGTCTCCTGATCGTTTCGCGCCGCCTGCGCCTGCCGCCCGCGGATTCCCTGCGAGTGTGGGCCACCGCCCGGGAAGCCCTCGCGCGCGAAAGCGCGCCCCACCCGGAGCGCTGCATCGTCATCCTGCGTGGCTGGGACACTTACACGCTGCTGGTTTTCCGCGAACCGCCCGCCGATCTCATCCCGTTGCAGGAGATCGCCCGCCGGGGCAATTTCGACGTGGTATACGCGCACGGCGCCGACGAGTCTCTCAGCAACCGCTTCAACGTTTTTGACGCACCCTACCATTTTCGCGAACACCTGCGACTCGAAAGGGCACTGCACGCTGACGCCGCACAGGATTACTTTCGCGATTACGTACTGGACGTCGCACCCCAGTCGGACCGGCAGCCGTTTCCCGGGCACTTTCTGAAGATGACTCGCCTGCCGGATCTTTACCGGATGCTGGGCAGCCGCCTGCACGCCTTTGGATTGTCGGGGGAAGTGCTGGTGGCTGTGGCCCTGACGGAAGCTGCACTGGTCTCCGCGCTGCTGCTCCTGCCGCCGTTGTGGATGATCTCGCGCAAACAAGAAAAAATTGCATTCCACGGAACACTCTTCTTTCTCGGCATCGGCGCAGGCTTCATGCTCGCCGAGTTGCTTTTCGTGTACCTCGGCACCTTTTTGATAGGGGACCCGATGGTGAGCCTCACGCTCACCCTGGCAGGGACCCTCGTCTCGTCCGGGCTCGGGGGACTCTGGGCCGGCCGGCGCAGTCCGGCCCTCCTGCCTGCATCCCTGGCGGCGGCCGCGCTGGTGCTCGGCCTGGCAGCGACAAGCCTCATGCTGTTTTCATCCCAGGTGCTCGCGCTGCCTGCGCCGGGGCGCTGCATCGCGCTGCTCCTTGCGGTCGCGCTTCCCGGGTTTGTGATGGGGATGCCCTTTCCCCTGGGCATGCGTCACCTGGCGCAAAGCCCCCCGGCGAAGTCCTACGCCTGGGCCGCCAACGGATGCGCATCGGTCCTGGCCTCGATCCTCAGCGCACAAATCGCTATCAGTGCGGGCTTTGCATGGATCCTCGCCGCCGCCGTGTTGTCCTACGGCGTCGCTTTTCTGGCGGTTCTGCGCACCCGGTTGACTATGGGCATTAAGAATAATACGGTCATGCAGGGACGTTGAGCCTTCTTGTGGGAGCGTGCCATCATCTGCCTTATGAACATCCGGGTCGAATGCTACAGCGGTTATCGCGGAGACGAAACCCCGCAGGCGGTATGGATCGGGGAGCGGCGAATCGGGGTCGCCGAGCTTCTCGACCGCTGGCTCGCGCCGGACCATCGCTATTTCAAGTTCCGCGGGGACGACCAGGGCATTTACATTATTCGCAACGATGTGGAGTCGCTCGCGTGGCAAATCACCTTCTACCAGGACTCGGAAACGAAACCCGGCCCCGTCCGCGGCCCGGCAGGCGGGAATTCATGAACGTTTTGCCGCTCCGCCCCGCCGCCACCCCGTTCTGGCTGCTCAACGGCCACCTGCAGACCTTCCTGGCGAGCAGCGGCTTCCGCGCCCGGGGCCCAAACCGCATGCGAGAGGCAGCCCGCGACGTCATCCTGGAGGCCGGCGACGGCATCCGCCTGCTCGGC
>JBFYWS010000605.1:0-2859 GCA_041310935.1 Desulfobacteraceae bacterium
CCCTGCCGCCGCAGCGCCTCATCCACCGCCCACTGCACGCTGGGGGCGTGAGTGTGGCCCAGCTTTTCCTTGTGCTCGGCCGGGATGCCCGGCGAATAGGTGATCACCGAGGCTTTTTCGCGGACCAGGGCCCAGGCGACGGCCAGCGCAGCGGCGACCCCATTCTTCAGCCGTCCGGCCCGATAGGCGGCCTTGATCTCCGCCGACGGCCACGCCGTGTAGGAGAGCAGATCGGTGTGCACCGGGCTCACTCCCTCCGGCGCCGGTGTGCAGACCACGATGGTCCCGCCGGGTTTGACCATGCGCTGGGCCGGGTACTGGGATTTGTGGGATTGCCAGAAATCCAGGTCGCAGGGGTACGAGTTGGCAACCACGATGTCGGGTGTTTCGCGGTATTCGACGCCGTAGATCTTCCGCGCGGCCCCAACCCCCTTCCGGAAGGCGGCGCGCATCTCGCCGAAGAAGATGTCGGTGACCCTGCCATCGCTGTCCATCACGACGTTGAAGATGGTCTGCATGCCGACGCGGTCGGCCATGTCGTCCATGTCCCGGCGCACCGGGTTGTCTTCGATCCCGAGCAGCGAATCCCCGCCCCCCTCGCAGGAGAGCATGTGCGTCTCGGCGGTCGTTTTGGGGCCGCACACACCCGGTTGAATGATCTTGGAGCTGCCGGAATAGCCGGGGATATGGTGCGGGACAATGGCGCCGAGGCCGATGACAACGTCGGCCTCCACCAGCGCGCGGTTCACCTGCAGCGGGGTCCCGGCGCTGGAGGTGCCGAGTTCCACCAGGTTTTCAGCCTCCCGCCAGGCGTGGTTGAAGACGCGGATGCGCCGCCAGACCCCCTGCCCCACCTTGGCCATCATCTCGTCGTCGGTCATGTAGCGGTGGGTTCCCAGAGCCATGATGCAGGCGATGTTGCGGTCGGGGACACCGGCGGCATTCAGCCGGGCGAGCAGCGGCGGGATCATGCGGTCGGCCGGGGTCAAGCGGGTGTTGTCGTCGCTCACCAGGAGCACCCGGTCCGAGGGCTTGACCCACTGCTCGATGGGCGGCTGCCCGATGGGGTTCGCCAAAGCCGCATGGATGGCCGCATCCAGATCCGCGAGCGGGCTGGAGGCGTTGGGTTTCAGAACCTGCGCCAGGTTTCGGTCGGGCACCTCGAACGGAAGCGGTTTGCCGCCGAAGGGTATCGTGACGGTTGCCATACAGGATCCTCGTGAGTAACCCCTCAGGTGTTTAGGCTGAAGGCCGAAGGCTATAAAATACCGCGCAAAGCGCGAATCAAGCCATTCAAGACCTTCTTGGTTTCTACGACCTTTGGTTCAATTGCCGACTCCAATACCCGAAGTCTTGTGTGATCACGCAGGGTTTGTCGCTTATAGCCTTCAGTCTTCAGTCGACCTTAATGGGTAGCTTCCCTCATGATGGATGAAAGGCAATATGAATTACTCGATTCGGCAAGGTGCGTCAACAGTGCCGGGCTCAGTCGCTGCCGGCCCCCGGCCGTCCCGCAGCATTTCTCCCACGGTTACCAAATCGAATCCCTTTCGGCGCAGCTCTGCAATGATGTCGGGCAGCGCCTCCGCGGTCTTCCAGCCGCGGCCGTTCATGTGCAGGACGACAATCGAGCCATTGCGCGCACCCGCCGTCACGGAGCGCAGCAGACGTTCCTTCGATAGGCCCGGATCCGGGTCGCCGGAGGCCAGGTCGAACTGAACGGTTATCAACCCGGCTGCGGCAGCGATCCTTGAAACTCGTTCGTCATGCTCCCCGTATGGCGGCCGATAGAGGGCTGCCTGCCGCCCGGTCAACGAATACATGACGATCTGGGTCCATTCGAGCTCCCGGCGCACCAGCTCATCCGGGATCCGGGTCATGTGCGGGTGCAGAAACGTGTGATTCCCGAGCTCGAACAGGTCGACCGCAGCGAGCCTGCGCGTCTCACCCGGATGCTCCAGCATCCACTTCCCGCCCAGGAAGAGTGTCGCCGGCGTTCGGGTCTCGATCAAGACCCGCATGGCCTCTTCATCGAACCCGCTCGCGACTTTCGTGGCACAGGCATCGAACGTCAAAGCCACTCGTTTTCGGCTGCGATCGCCGTGAAAAACCACCTGAGGCGTCACCGGTGCGGGCGGCGGCGGATGGTCCAGCGAAAGCGGAGAGGTCGCATAACGGCGCACGACGTCCGTGAGGCGCTCCGACTGAGCATCCGCGGCCAGGGCTGAAGCGGCACCGGCCGCCGTCACTCCCAGCGCGATGATCAGAGCCCACCGGATGAATTTTCGTTTCAAATCATTGACCGCTTTGCCGACCATGGGCTATCATAACGCACGTTTCCGAAACTGGCGAGAGCGCAGCGCATGAATGATATCCTCCAGCACTTGAGGGCCGATCACCTGGCCGGACGGCGCGGCGGCTTGTACGCCGTTTGTTCGGCGCGCCGGGAGGTGCTCGAGGCAGCGATCGCGTTGGCCCGCGACCACGGCGAGCCCCTTCTGGTGGAGGCGACGGCCAACCAGGTCAACCAATTCGGCGGCTACACCGGGATGACCCCCCAGGCATTTGCGTCGAGCTTGGGCGCCATGGCCGCCGCACTGGGCTTCCCGCGGGAAAACCTGCTGCTGGGGGCCGATCACTTGGGGCCCTACGCGTGGCGAAAAGAGCCGGCGGCCGCGGCCATGGCCAAGGCATCCGAACTGGCCCGCCGATGCGTGGAAGCCGGTTTCCACAAACTGCACCTGGACGCCGCTTTCGAGTGCAGCGACGACCCACCGCAGGGCCTTCCCCTGGAAATCGCCGCCGAACGCACGGCCGCCTTGTGCCAGGCTGCCGAAACTGCCGCCGAACGTCTGCCCG
>JBFYWS010000211.1:0-3390 GCA_041310935.1 Desulfobacteraceae bacterium
ATGTCCCGTTCACCCGGGAATTTCCCGGCCGTGCTCGAAGAGCGGCTGAAACACCGCGACGGCCAGACGTTTGAAGTCGTCCTCCAGCGGCTCGCGCTCGCCGAAGCACAACGTGTAATAAGCGTTTTTAGATTCACCCGGCGCGTAGTCGCTCCCGCGCCATTGGGAGCGCGCAGCAGCCAGGGCGTACGGCTCATCCCCGTCCCGGTCCGCGAGCTTTTCGAAAAAGACCCGGGAGGATTCCGGGAAAAAGGGCAGTGGTTCCAGGAGCCCGCGCCGGTAAAGGCCGAGCAGTGTGTCGAGAATCTGCGCAGCCCCGGGCACCGGGCCGAAGGCCCAGGCCTGATCTTTGCCGAACAGCAGGCTGCGCCGGTCGGGCACGTCGGGCGCGGCCAGGCACAGCAGCAGGTGCTGCAGCCAGATGGCGAGAAAATCCTTGGCCTTGATGCCGGCATACCTCATCTGGACACAGCCTTGAACCGAGAGTCCGCTGAGGCGGCCGGTCACATGGAACCCGCCGATGGCGCGCGCGACGTCCACGGGTTCGGGCCCACCGAGCGGCAGTAGATCCCTCACCCGGGCGGCAAACTCGTCGACCTCGGCGCTCAGGCGCGCAAAAAGATATTCACCCACGCGGCCGTGGGGCAGGTCGCCGGCCGCGCGAAACACCTCGAACAGTTCCATCGGATCGCTTCCGGCCAGACGGTGCTGCAGCATGCCCTGCCCCAGGCGGTAGGCGCTCAGGGGATCCAGAGCGAACGGCTCGCTCTCATCGAGCAGTGCCATTTCTTTTTCGAGGCGGATGCCGAGGCGGTGTTGAACCAGGAAACGGGCCGGGCTCGCGAAAAACGCGCTCAGTCCTTCGAGGGAGACCGCACGCCAGCGCTCGGTATCCTCCGGGCCCATCGGTAGGGCTCGGCGGAAAAACGGGTCCGGGTCGCGCCGTGCAGCGCCGCCGGAGCATGCCGCA
This sequence comes from Desulfobacteraceae bacterium, assembly GCA_041310935.1. Taxonomy (GTDB): domain Bacteria; phylum Desulfobacterota; class Desulfobacteria; order Desulfobacterales; family SpSt-501; genus SpSt-501. The sequence goes on from JBFYWS010000211.1 coordinate 971, forward strand.
AGATCTTCCCGCGAATAGCTGAAGAGCGGCGCACCGCACTGGAAGTAGGCGCGCGAGAACGACTGCAGGCGGTGCTCCGTGACCAGACCGGCCGGCGTTGCGCCTTCCGGAAGCACGCCGTCGGGGGCGAGTGTATCGATCAACTCGCTCACCAGGACCGAAGGGGGCCGGGGGGTGTTGTCCTGGATGCCCTGCCCGACGTAGCTGATGTAAAACCTGCGGCGGGCGGAGAGAATCGACTCGAGGAACAGGTATTTGTCGTCGTTGCGGCGGGAGCGGTCGCCGCGGCGCGGATGTCGGGCCATCAGGTCAAAGGGCAGCACCGGGTGCTCCCGCGGGAAGGCGTCGTGGTTCATGCCCACCAGGCAGACGACCTTGAAGGGGATGGTGCGCATGGGCAGCATCGCGCAGAAGGTCACCCCGCCGGAGAGAAAGCCGTGGCCGATGCGGGCCGACTCCGCCCGGTCCGCCAGGAAAGCCCCCACCACCTCGAGCCCGACCTCCGTGCCGAACCCGGCGGAATCCTCGAAGCCGGCCAGCTCATCGAGCAGCCGTTCGATTTTCTGAAATTCCGGCTCCGTTGTTTCATCCGATTGAAAAAAGTCGTTCAGGGCCGCTTTGAGCAGCGACCGCCAGGCCCCCAGCGACTGGCGTCGGTCCAGGTTGCGGGCCAGCTCGAAGGTTCGGGCCAGGAAGTCCAGGAAGTTCCCGAGGGCTTGCGTCTCACCGCCCTCCATGGCGTCGACGGCCAGGATCCCGTGGAACACGTCCGCGCCGCGGGAGGGCATGGCATAGCCGAGGAGCAGCCGCTCGATTCCGGCGCTCCAGGTGTTGTGGGCCTGGCCGGGAAGCCCCAGCGCTTGAAGGCCGCGGGCATCCTGCCCCCAGCGGATGTTGGCATGCCGCACCCAGCGCTCGATCAGCGGCAGGTCGGTCTCCGCCAGCCCGGCTTTTTCCTTGACCCCCGGGAACTCCAGCAGCCGGAGGATCTCCGAGGCGCCGAAACGGCTGCCCTTGAGATCGAGCAGCGCGAAGAACCCGGTTTCCAGGCGATGCTCGCCGATCGGGCCGCGGTCGGCGATGCTGAAGGGTATCCGCAGGCGCTCCTCCGTCTCGGAGCCGAAAACGGCCGAGACGTAAGGCGCGTAGGCGGCGATGTCGGGCGCCATCACGACGATGTCCTGCGGGCGCAGGTCCGGCTCTTGCGCAAACATCTCCAGGAGCTGGTCGCGGAGGACCTCGATCTCCCGCATGGGGCTGTGGCAGGAGTGCATCCGAATGGAGTCGTCGGCAGGGCGGCCGTCGCCGGGCGCGGAGGCCTGCAGGTTCAGGATGTCGGTCTGCAGCCGTGCCAGCAAGGTGTCGCCGGCCGGCTCCTCGAAGCGGTCCTCCTGCGGCGCGCCGAAGCCGGCGATCATTTCAAAAAAATCCCGACCCAGGGCGCCCAGGGAGGAGAGCAGGCGGTGCCCCGTCTCCAAGTGCAGCTCCGGGCCGGCAACGCCGGCTCCGGCATAGCGGCGCTCGACAACGCGCATCTCCCGCGGCGAGGCAATCTCGGCCCAGTATTCCCGGCAGGGGTTCAGCAGGAACAGATGCACCTGGATGGCGTGGGCGAGCTCCGCGAAGGCGTCCAGGTAGAAGGGCGGCAGGTAGGAGATCCCGAACATCGATACCCGCTCCGGCAGCCGGCTGGGGTCGCCGAGCCCGCGGCGCAAGGCGCGCAGGAGCAGGTCTTTCAGCCGCGTGCGGTGCGGGGCCGGGGTTTCCGCCGCCAGCGTTCGCCACAACTGCGACTGCCAGCGATGCGTCCGGTCGGACTCAACGCTCCCCTGCTCCCACCGCAGCAGCATGTCGGGCCGGAACACCGCATACTGGTCAAAGAGGCCGGCCAGCTTGCCGGCCAGCTGAAAGAGCTTGAGCTGGTGACGGTCCTCCGCCAGGTAGGTCCGCAGCTCCGCAAAGTCCGGGAGATCGAGAAAACCAGGCAAAATCGCCATGATGCGGAAGGCGAGCACATGCGGGTCAAAGGCCGCCAGCCCGTCGGGGGTTTCGGAGAGGCTGCGGAAAACGCTCTCCAGGAAGGCGTTGGGAAAGGGGAACTCAGCGTTGGCGCAAATTCCGTTGCGGCGCGCGAGCTCCATGGTGATCCAGCGCTCCATGCCGCGGCTCTGGACCACAATGATTTCCGGGGCCAACGGCGAAGCAAGAGGCTCGCACACCCGGTCCGCCAGCTGTTCGATCAGCACTTCCATGCGGTTGCTGGTGAAGATGTGAAGCCCTGACATAGGAATCCTTGACGGCTCAGGTGTTTAGGCTGAAGGCTGAAGGATATAAGACATCTCGCAAAGCGCGAACCAAGCCCTTCGAGAGCTTATCGGTTTCTACCGCCCTATGGTTCAATAGCTAACTCAACTGCCCGA
>JBFYWS010000609.1:0-2917 GCA_041310935.1 Desulfobacteraceae bacterium
GTGTAGTCCCGGCTGAAGTTGGTGATCGATTTCAGGTTGCCGAAGGGAATGGTGTAGACCATCCCGCGGGGGTGGCGCAGCTTGACCGAACGCAGCGAGATCTGCTCGACGGTCCCCTTGACGCCGGTGGACTCGACATAGTCCCCGAGCCGAAAGGAGTCGTCGATCATGAAGAAAACCCCGGCGATGATGTCCCGCACCAGGGCCTGGGAGCCGAAACCGATCGCCAGACCGACCACGCCGGCGCCTGCGATCAGCGGGCCGATGTTCACCCCGATCGAGGAGAGCACGATCAGGGAGACGAGCACGAACAACACCGTCAGGATGAACTTGCGCAGCAGCAGCAAGAGTGTTCCGGTGCGGGTTCCGCCCGGTCCGCCCCCTTCCCCTTCTGTGTCGGCGGCCGGCATCTCCTGCCGCAGCCGGCTGTCGATGCGGGCCTTGGTAAACTCCCACACGATGAACCCCAGCAGCAGGGTCACGACGATGCTGAGCACGTGCGAGGTGAAGATTCGCCCGAACTCGAGATCGACACCCCACAGCCCCAGCACGATGAAGAACATGAACGCGGCCAGCACCAACCGCAGCAGCCGACGGATCAGCGGCACGTAGTTCTTGATGCGAGACTCCCCGGCGGGCGGCGGCACTTCGCGCACGGTGTCGCTACTCAGATCGACGATTTCCGTAAACTCCCCCGAGGCCTGCTTGAGCAGGCGCTGCCCCCATTGGTCGATGCCGATGAAGACCGGGATCACGAAAAGGCTGAGGATGAGGTTCATGACCGTGGCTTTGCCCCCCAGCAGGACGTCCGCGACCCAGAAGACGCCCATGATCAGCACGTAAACGCTCGCCAGGTAGTGCCAGTAACGGGCGCAGGCGGCTCGAAAACCGCCTGGTGCGGCCGCTGTGTCTGCCGGCAGGATGACCCCGACGACCCGCTGCCGGCTCTGCCAGATCATGACGATGAGGGCGATGGCGATGTAGGCTCCGCCCAGGCTGTAGAACATCAGGTAGAGGGCTTTGTTGGCTTCGATTTCACCCATAACAGCACTCGCCCCGGTGATCAGGGCCGCACCCGATGCGATGTAGAGAATCCACCGGTAAAGAAAAACGGCGTCCGCGTCCTTCATCGGGAACAGGCGCAGGGCGGGCGCATCCGGTGCGAAGAGGACCTCGGCCGCGCAGGCGAAAAGCAGCAGGTAGTAGCTCACGAGCAGGTAGACCGAGACAAACTCGTAACCCAAATCGCCTTTTTGGAAGAAAAGGACAAACAGGATGAAGGTGGTGACGGTGAACACGGCGATCCCCAAGGCCTGCAGGACCAGGTGCGACACGATCCGCCCGAAAAACTCCAGCCGCCCCAATCTCGCAGAGGTCAACAGCCGTTCGTGGAGGTCCCGGGTCGCCCGGAAAAAAAACCATCGCTGGAGCAGACCCGCCGCCACGATCGCAAGAAGCGCGAGCAGGGTCAGCAGAAAGCGGCCGATGCCCTTGCCGCCGGTCAGCTTGTGCCAGGCATTGCCCAGGTCGTCGGATTCATCCTCCGCCGCGGTGAAGGTCCCGGTGAGCTTTTTCATCAGCGCCGAGGCATTGTCGACCAACCGGAAGAAAATGGCACCCAGCCCGCTGCTTCTGCCTTTGATGACCACCCCGTCCTCGTCCGAGGCGGCCTTGGCCGCCGTCTGACGCTTGAGCACCTGGGCCAGCACCTGCCGCGCCTTCTCGTCGGTCAGAGAGCCCATAAAAGCGTCCACCTGCTCCGGGCTCTGCGGCAGGGCGGGAGCCGCCGCCTCCGCCTTTTGCTCGGCCTTGGGGGGCTTGGCTTTCGGCAGCTTCTGCGCCCAGACGGAGCTTGCGGACAGGCCAAAGGACAGCAGAAGCAGTATAACTATCCATCCCAAACGGTTGCGTCCGGCGTTCATGGGACCTCCTTCACTTCTGCGGGAACGAAGCGTTTTTGGTAATTACGTTCAAAGGAACGCAGAAAGGATTCCGAGGTAATCTTGCCAGCGGTTTGTCTGCGATCAATACAATGGGGGCTATGTCGCGCTCAGTCTGTCACAATTGAACTTAATAATATGCTGAATTGCCATAGTCAAATGAATAGAAGTGTTTCACAACCTCGGATCACGCCTGAGGGCAAGGCGCAGGCCGATTCGAAAGCGCAGTCCGCCTGCGGCGGATGAGCATTTCGAGAGGCCTGCAATCCGCCTGCGGCGGACCATCAGGCGTCAGGCGGGGTTATGAAAGCACTTCTAACCATGACACCCCCTGATGCGCCCTGCAAGAAGTTGTTCACCTTACTGCCGCTGCTCGTATTCCAGGCTGACCGTCACCGTGCGGTTGAAGGCGCGGCCCTCCGGCAGTCCGTTGTCGAACAGCGGGTCCGCCGGCCCTTGGCCGTCGTGGCGGATGCCGTCCCGCGCCCGGATGCCGCTGCCCAGGATCAGGTCGTAGGCGGCCTGGGCGCGCTTCTTGGAAAGGCTCACGTTGTAGTCGACCTTGCCGATCGAGTCGGTGTGGCCGACGATCGTGACCACCGCCGCAGGCATCTCGCGCATGCGGGCGCTGATGCGATCCAGCACGGCCCGGTTGCGGTCCTTGATCTCAGCCCGGTCGAAGTCGAACAGGATCAAGGCGTGCTTTTCGACGACCTTGTAGCCCTCCTTTTGAGCAAGGCGCTCCTCGCGGCGGATGAACCGCACGCGGGTGCTGTCCACGGCCCGGAAGGTCTGGCCCTTCGCGTCCGTGGCGTCCACGGCCGCCGTGATCGTCTGGTATTTGCCGATGTCCAACAGCCCCAGGTCCTTCAACGCAAGCACGTAGCTCGCATCCAGCGCGCCTGTGCCGCTCAGGGCTTCCAGGGGCTTGCCGTCGCCCGCCATCTCGATGCGCCACTCTTTCAGGCCGAGGACGG
>JBFYWS010000277.1:0-8794 GCA_041310935.1 Desulfobacteraceae bacterium
GACGTGACCCTCTGGGAGCTGGTGCAAGCGTACCGCGCCCTGGCGAACGGCGGACGGGCGGGTGAGTTGTTGTTAATAAGGCCGGCGCAAGCGCCAGAGCTTAAGCCTGTGTTTTCCCCCGAGGCCGCGTTTCTCGTCTCCGACATCCTCGCCGATCGCGAGGCCCGCAGCCTGACCTTCGGTCTGGAGAACGTTCTGGCCACGCGCTTCCGAGCCGCCGTCAAGACCGGCACCAGCAAGGACATGCGCGACAATTGGTGCATCGGCTACTCGCCGCGTTTCACGGTCGGCGTGTGGGTGGGCAACTTCACGGGCGAGCCCATGTGGGACGTGAGCGGCGTCACCGGCGCCGCACCGGTCTGGCTGGAGGTAATGGAGCTGCTGCACCGGCAGGGCCCGAGCCTGGCCTCGGCAGTGCCGCCGGGGCTCGCACGCGGCCCGGCCTGGGCGTCTTCCGGAGTGCGGGAGGAGTGGTTCATCCGCGGCACCGAGCCTGCCGACGCTGCGTCGTTGCGCCCCGAGGCCGCTACGCGGATCGTTTATCCTCCGGACGGCGCAGTGTTTGCCGTCGACCCGGACATTCCGGGCGACCGGCAGAGAATATTTTTTGCAGCAGCGGGCGGCGAGGAAAGAGCGCGCTGGGTCTTGAACGGCCGGCCGCTGAATGCCGGCCGCAGTCGTGTGCGCTGGGTCCTCGTCCCGGGAAAACATTGCCTTTCGCTCAGCGCCTCGGATGGTCGAACCCTCGACACAGTGACGTTTCTGGTGCGGGGATCCGCTCGCCCGAGTTCTTGATCCCCGCACAGATCATAACGACTCGGAAGGCAATGATGGATGGGGAAGAGGGAACTACGAAATACGCGAAAGGCGCGAAAAGGAATGCCAAGCTTTAGCCTAACCACCTGGGTCGTTATGCACTTTCGCGTATTTCGCGCATTTCGTAGTTAAAATTGAACCGATCGAAATTGACATCGGCCGCGGGGTTTGTTACTAAAACACGCTTTTTACCATTTTGAACCCACATCGATTCGCCGACAGGGTGCCACGGATCCATACGAGACCCCAGCGGGTCGGCCGAGCGGAATACCGACATCATGCTCAAACAACTGGTTGTCCAATTACCCTCGCTTCCCATCGGGAACGCCCTGGGCCGCGCGCTCTACTTCCTCGACATCCCCCATCATCGGGTCGTGCGGCGCAACCTGGCGTTCGCCTATCCGGAGCATTCAGATTCTCAGCGCCGGCGCTTGGCGCGCAGGGTGTTTCAAAATTACGGGATCAACCTTCTGGACTTGTTTAAGCTGAGCGTGATGCGGCCGGAGGAGGTCGCCGGTCGATTCAGGTTATATGGCATCGATAACTTCCGGCAGGCGTTTCTGCAGAAGCGGGGACTGATCGCGGTTTCCGCCCACATGGGGAGTTGGGAGTTCGGGATGCAGGCCCTGCCGTGCATATTCGGTATGAATCTCACGGCCGTGGCGAAAAAGTTCAAATCGAATTTTGTCGAGAACTGGATTCACTCCACGCGCACGCGGTTCGGCAACTCCATCCTCTACAAGAAAGACTCGCTCGCGGACATGACGAAAATCCTCCGACAGGGCGGGGTGCTCGCCATCCTGGTGGACATGGCCCGCCGCAAGGACGGCGTCGACATCCGGTTTTTCGGGAAGAAGGCCACCGCGACCCCGGCGGTGGCCATGCTGGCGCTGAGGTGCCGGACCCCGGTGCTGCCCGTCTTCTGCATCCGGGAACCCGACGGCCGCCTCGGGATTCACGCCTTGCCTGAGGTCGAGATGCGCAGGACCAAGGACTTGAGAGCGGACCTGGTCGAGAACACCCAGCGGATCACGGACGTGGTGGAGCAGGTGGTGCGGGAGCATCCCGAGCAGTGGTTCTGGCTGATGCGTAGATGGAAGGAGCACTATCCGTATCTGTATGAATGACTCGACCGAAAGTCCACCTAAGAACAGTGCCTGTAGTGCCTAAAATGCCTAAAATAAAAAGATGGTTCTGCTGCGGTGCGGAGCCATTTCGATTCAGCCGCGGTAGCCAGCAAACACTAGAGGTGGTTTCACAACCTCGGATCACACCTGAGGGCAAGGCGCAGGCCGATTCGAAAGCGCAGCAACCACGGCAGGTTGTGAGCATTTCGAGAGGCCTGCAATCCGCCTGCGGCGGACCATCGGGGGTCAGACGGGGTTATGAAACCACCTCTAAACACCCAAATACCCAAACACCGATTCATCCATACGTATTGACCAATTCCGCCAGCCCCAGTTTATCCAGCGTCTCTTTCGTCGGTATCCCGGTTTCCGCATTCCAGCCCATGGCGGTGCGATAGTCGCGTGCGAGGCTGTCCACGTCGATGGTGACCCCGGCCAGGGGCCCTGCGGCGAGCGGTGGACGCCCGGCCATGCGGTCGGGCAGCCGCACGTCTGCCGCCTGGATTCCCTCCCGGATGTTGAAACTCTGGCGCAGGGTCTGGATGCGCGCACCGGTGGCGAGGGCTTCCGTCATATCGAGCCCCCAGCCGGTGACCGCATTCAACAGTTCGATCAGGGGATAGTTCCCGAAGAACATGAAGGGCATCACGCAGACCCCGGCACAGTTGCCCATCTGGAGATAGCCAGAGGCGGTCGCGCTCATGGGACCTTTGCCCGTGAAGGCGTAGCGCTCGAACTTGTCGATGCGCAGTTCGGGATAGGGGGCGTAGGCTCCGGGGCCGCCATCGATGCGCGCCATGGGAGCGGCCGTGTGCCGGCCGGGGGTGGGGTCGCACACAAAGCCGGTCCCGCGGCCGGGAAGAAAGAGCGCGTTGTGCAGCCCGGGTTCCTGGCCGCCGACATGCATGGCATACGCCGCAGCACCTTGGCCGATGCGGCTCGCGGCCGCCTGCACGCCGTCCGCGAGGAGGTCGCCGATGCCTTCCCGCCGGATGACCTTGTCCAACAGGGCCACCATGGCGGGCCCGTTGCCCCAGGTGATGCGAATGCCGTCCGTGTCCGCCGCGGTGAGGATGCCCTGCTCGAAGCATTCCATGGCGAAGGCGAGCACGTGACCGGAGGATATGGTATCCAGTCCGCTGCGGTTGCACATGTCGTGCAGCTTGATGATCGTCTCGAGGTCGTCGCACAGGCACAGCGGCCCGAAGGCGCCGATGGTCTCGTATTCGGGCTTGTGAATCTCCCCCACGGGGTATTTCCCGGAGGAGACGTCGCAGATGCCCCCGCAGGCGATCGGGCAGTTCGCACAGCCGTATTTGCGCGTTTGAAAGCGGATGACGGCATCCCCGTCGGCGACCTGCTTCACCCCCGGGAACGCCTGGTCTCCGGCCAGCTGCCAGTTCTTGATGGGGGTCGCCCCGCTGGCGACCAGGGCCGAGGTGAAGCCGCAGGTTCCGTGTTTCATCAGCGCCTGGGCCATCCCCGGCAGGTCGCGCAATTCCTTGGCAAAGGCCTTGGCGAGCCGGCTCAGTTCAGTGGGATTCGCGACGGGTACCTTCGCGTGCCCGCGCACCGCCAGGGCCTTCAGCCGTTTTGAGCCCATCACCGCCCCCACGCCCGAGCGCGCGGCGATCCGGCCCCGGTCGTTGACGATGCCCGAGATCAGGGACAGGCGCTCCGAGGCCGGGCCGATGCAGGCGACACGGACTTTTGCGTCGCCGAATTCCGTTTGAAGGCGCTCTTCGGTAGCGATGGTGTCCTTGCCCCAGAGGTGAGCGGCGTCCCGGATTTCGACCCGCCCGTCGGTGATCCACAGGAATGTGGGGGTGGGGGCCTTCCCGGAGACGAAGACGGCGTCGAAGCCGGCCGCCTTCAACTCGGAGCCGAAATAGCCGCCGGCGTTGGCATCGCCCCAGCCGCCGGTGAGCGGCGACTTGCAGAAGGCCATGTAGCGTGCGCCGGTCGGGGCCTTGGTGCCGGTCAGCGGCCCGGCCGCAAATCCCAGGATGTTCTCCGGGCCCAGCGGGTCAACGGCTTTCGTCTGCTGCTCGAAGAGGATCCGGGCGCCGAGGCCGTAGCCGCCGATGAAGCTGCGGGCCAGGTCGTCGGCCAGCGTTTCGATCCGGATGGTGCCGGTGCTCAAATCCACAAACGCAAGTTTTCCCATGTATCCGGGCGTCATGTCGTTGTCCTCCTGAAGTGATATCGAGCGGATCTTATACGCTCGCCGGCAGTTTGGCAAGACGGAGGAGACAAGCCGAGGGCGGCCTCTTGTACGGATCGCAAAATAGGGTATTATACGATAAATACTCAGGTAGATAGACCGAAGGCTGAAGACTGAAGGCACTACGAAATACGCGGAATGCGCGCAAAGGTGAAGCCACGCTACGGTGTGGAACGAAATCCCCCCGGCCCCCTTTTCCAAAGGGGGAGAGGCGCCGGGATTCTCTTACTCCCCCTAAGCAAAGAGGGTTGGGGGGATTTGGGAAGCGACTTTTTTGGAAGCAGGGTGTGGCGCGCGACGCCATCCTGTCGGTAATGAAGTATCGCTCTTGTGGGAGTGGCTTCCAGCCACGATCATCGCGGCAAGATGCCGCTCCCACAGAAAGAATTCTCTTGATTAGCGTTCATTCGCGTCCATGAGAGGTTCCTTTGGCGTATTTCGTAGTTAAAAGTGATTTCGAATACCTGAAGTAGTAACCAGCCTTCAGCCTAAACACCTGAGTAGTTCCGACGTAGGCAATCAATCCCCGCAAAGGGCATGGGGCTGCAATTCAGAAGGAAGGCGAGATGGTCATGTTCAAGTTTTTTGACTTTTTTCGCAAAATCCGGCCGGCCGAGTGCGGCGAGGCGGCCGACTCCGTTTTCCACCGCAAGTATGCGAGCTTCAAACGACTGCTGCTCTCCAACAACCGGGCGCTCGAGATCATCGCCGATCTCGAAAACACGATCTACCAGGACCAGCCCTTCACTTACATGTATGCCGTATCGCAAACGGAATCCCTCGTCGTCGAAGTCAATTCCATTGCCCAGGACCTGAATGCACTCTCCGGCAACACCTATTCCGAGCTGCCGGTTGCCGCCCAGCGCATCTCGGAAAAAATCCTTTCCGAACTGCTTCATAAACGGCATTTCGAGGAGACGAGCTTCGTGCTGCCGATGGAGCGGCTCAGCCTCGAAAACGCCTCGGAGGTGGGCGGAAAGGCGGCCAATCTCGGCGAAGTCTGCAACCGGGCTCACCTGCCCGTGCCCCTGGGCTTTGCCATTACCGCCTATGGCTATCAGCTGTTTCTCGATTACAACGAGCTGACTGAGCTGATTCAAAAAAAGCTCAAGAACCTGGACATCAACGATACCGACGCCCTCATGGCGGTCAGCCAGGAACTTCAGAACCGGATCGTCGATGCCGACCTTCCGGCCGATCTCGAGGCCTCCATTCTGCAGGCCGCACAGGACTTGAAAGCGCACCTGCCGTACGACTTCAAGCTGTCTGTCCGCAGCAGCGCCACCAGCGAAGACAGCGAGGCCAGCTTCGCCGGCCAGCATGCCACCGTGCTCAACGTCAGCGAAGCCAACCTCATCGAAGCATACAAGGACGTGGTCGCGAGCACCTTCAGCCCGCGGGCGATTTACTATCGGCGACGTCGCGGCTATCGCGACCAGGACGTCAACATGAGTGTGGCCTGCATCGTCATGGTTCATGCCAAGGTGAGCGGCGTCATGTACACCGTCGACCCCAACGACAGCCGCCACGCGGTGATCATGATCAGCGCCGTCTGGGGGCTGGCCGCCGACGCCGTGGATGGCTCGGCCGCCACCGATTTCTACCAGGTTCACAAAAAAACACTGGCGCTTGAGGCCTCCGAGATCGCGCTGAAGGAGCGCCGACTTAGGCCGGACGCGGCAGACGGGGTTCTGGAGGAAGATCTGCCCGAAGACCTGAAGCGCACGGCCTGCCTCACGGAAGAGGAGATCCGGCTGCTGGCCGACTATGCCGTGCGGCTGGAGACCCATTACGGGTATGCCCTGGACATTGAGTGGGCCATCGACCCGCAGGGCAAACTCTACATCCTGCAGGCGCGTCCGCTGAAGCGCTCCCAGCGCTTCGGTGCGGAGGCGGTGGGTGCGACCGACGCCTCTTCCGAGGCCGCGGCCGTCCCGCAGCCGCTGATTCTCCAGGGCGGGCAGACGGCTTGCGACGGTGCGGCTTCAGGCTATGCCTACGTCATTCAGTCCGATCACGCCCTGCATCACATCCCCGAAGGCGTTGTGGTGGTCGCCCGCCAGACCTCGCCGCGCTATGTGCCGCTCTTGGGCCGGATCCGGGCCTTCATCACCGACGTCGGCAGCGTCACGGGGCACATGGCCTCCGTGGCCCGCGAGTTTCGGATCCCGACACTCGTCGGCACCGGCAACGGCACCACGCTGATCGCGCACGGGGAGGAGATCACGGTGGACGCCACACGGCGCATGGTCTACCGCGGACGGGTGGAGCACCTGCTGACGCAGAAAATGGCCGTGAACCCGATGAAGGACAGCCCGACCTACAATCTGATGAAATCCGTCCTCAAGCGCATCGCCCCGTTGAGCCTCACCGATCCCCAGCAGGACAATTTCCGCCCGGCCGGCTGCCGGACGCTGCACGACATCATTCGCTTTGCGCACGAAATGGCTATGCAGGAGATGTTCCGGATCAGCGACGGTGTCGCCCCGGATGAGTGCGTTGCGGTTCCGCTGCGGGCCTACCTGCCGATGAAAATTTTTCTGGTGGACCTGGGAAACGGCCTGCGCAAAGATTTCAAAGCCCCTCATGCCGAGTTGGACGATGTGACCTCGATCCCGTTCCTGGCCCTCCTGCGCGGCATGAAACACGAAAACGTGGACTGGTCTCGGGACGTCGGAGTCAGTTTGAGCGGATTTGCTTCGATTATCGCCCAGACCGCCATCCGGGACCCCATGAAGGAAGGGCGCATGGGGGCACCGAGCTATGCTGTGATCGCCGGCCACTACCTCAATTTCAACTCGCGCCTCGGCTACCACTTCACCACCATCGACAGCTATTGCGGGACGGAGGTGAACGACAACTACATCACGTTTTATTTCAAGGGGGGCGCGGCCGACATCGGGCGACGGTCGCGGCGTGCTTTGATGATCGCTCAAATTTTGAAGAAGCTGGACTTCAAGGTGGATCAGAAGAGCGATATGGTCCGGGGCGAGATGAAGAAATACCAGGAGGAGCACCTCCGGGAGCGACTGGACCTGCTGGGCAGGCTGCTGGGATCGGTGCGCCTGCTCGACATGCACCTCTCCGAAGACCACCAGATCGATTGGTATGTGGAGCAGTTCCTGAAAGGAAACTACCAGTTTGCGTCAGCAGGGGCATGACGATCCGATGGCATGGAAGAGGTCATCCGCAGCGGGGCGGCGCCTCGGACAGGGGCTGCTCGCTGCGATTCTGTTGATGGTGCTCGCCCCGGCGGTGCCGGCGCAACCGGCCGCTGATCCCGGGCGGGTGCCGTGGACGTTCTTCGCGCTGCAGGCGGAACGGTTGGGCAACCGTATCACCACGGAGGTGCGGATCGCCACACTTCCCGCAGCGGCGGAGCAGGCGCGGTTCCTGCCGGGTCCCAAGGGGGTTCCGTTCAGCCCCTCGGGACCGGAGCTGGTGAAACTTTCCGTCACCACCGTGATCGAGATCCTGGGCCGGCAGCCGGTGCGGATAGACAGCCACGTTTGGTTTGATCCCCGGGACGGCACACCGCTCTTCCGCATCCGCACGCGTACAGGGGTGGATGACTATCACCAGTTGTTCTGGTTCACTCGGGAGGGCGTTTTCCGGCGCCAGCGCGAACCGGCGTCCTCCGTCGAGGCCGCAAGGCCACCGGAATCCTGGACCAAGCTCGGAGAGCATTTCTACCCCTATGGGCCGGCGGCGCAGGGCTGCCCTCAGGTCCTGGAGACCTCGATCCTGATTTACCTTCTGTCGGCGACCCCGATCACGGAAAGGCAGGGCGCGTCGCCCGTGTGTGTGTTTCACAAGCGGCTTATTCACCGCGTGAGTTTTTTTCCAGAGGCCGCCAAGACGGTCAGCGTTGATTTCCTGGAGAAGACACCCGCTGGCGAAAACAGACGCTCAGGCGCGATGCTGGCACAGAGGATTAGAATCGAATCGCAGCTGCTGGGCACCTACCGCGGAGACGGCGAAGATTTTTTCGAAGATGGTATGCTCCTGATCAGCCCGGATGGGCGGCTGCCCCTGATGGTGAGCTGCGAGCTGCCCCTCATCGGGCGGATGGAGCTGCGGCTGAAAGAGATCCATCTGAAATGAAATTGCCGGATCAGCCGCGTTTGAAGAGCATCTGGACCAGGCGGTCGATGTACCGCAGGATCGTACCCCGCGTGACCCGGCCGGGAAGGCTTTGCATGTATTCGGAGGAATACTGGGGTTCAATCACCGGGTTCGGATCGAGCTTCCAGTCGTCGAGGTTGTACCCCATGACGTCCATGTAGGGCGCAAACGCCGGCTTGAAGAGCCTGACATCCTCCTCCGTGAACCACTGGCGCCAGTCCCCGTATTTTTTCTTCCGTACCACTTTACCGTAGGCCTTGGGCACTTCCTCTTCGTGCTGGACCGTAAAGCCCAGGTAGTGGTTCAAGGCTTCGAATTCGTTGTCGACCATGTCTTCGTACTTGAAAAGGAACCAGTCGCTGCCCACGCCGCGGACGAAGTCCGCCATCTGCCCATAGCGGTTGCTTTCCTTTTCGATGACCTGCTCGATGGTCATGGGCCAGTCATTGTGCCCGGCGTAACGGCAGATTTCAGCAAAGGAGACGGAGGGTGGATTTTTTTC
>JBFYWS010000007.1:0-3137 GCA_041310935.1 Desulfobacteraceae bacterium
CAAAACCTTCGGCGAGCGGCGCACCGCGCGCATCCGCCAGATGAACTTCAACGACCTCAAGGAGCAGGGGCTTTTCATGCCGCCCGTTGAAAAGCGCTACCTGGCCCTGCCGGAACCCACCGCCCAGGACAACCTGCCCGACGTCAGCCGTCTGATCAGCTTTCTGCACGCCAGCTTTGGCGATCACCGCCTGGAGGTGGACCTGCCGGTGCTGCGCAAAATTCCGGATGTCCTGCGCGCCGACGGCTTTCGGGTCACCGCGACCATCGCCCGGCCGGTGCGCCCGGACGGCAAAAACCGGATCATCGACATCCAGCCGGGTGACACCACCGACCGTTCGTATGCCGTGGCCGTCGACATCGGCACCACCACCGTCTTCGGTCAGCTGCTGGACCTCAACTCCGGGGAGGTGCTGGCCCAGCAAGGCGATTTCAACAGCCAGATCAGCTACGGCGAGGATGTCATCAGCCGGATCGTTTTTTCTGAAAAAAACGGCATGGAAAAGCTCCAGGCGGCCGTGCTGAAAACCACCAACCAGATCATCGACCGGATCGTCCGCAAAGCGGCCATCGACCGCGACAACATCACCCACATCACCCTGGCCGGCAACACCACCATGACCCAGCTCTTCTGCGGCATCAACCCGCGCTACATCCGGCGCTCGCCGTATGTGCCGGCCTCCACCCTCTATCCCCCGGTCCGCGCGGTGGAACTGGGGCTGGCCCTCGGCGAGCATGTCATGGCGCTCTTCTATCCCCAGGTTTCCAGCTATGTCGGCGGTGATATCGTGGCCGGTGTGATGGGCTCGGGCATGTATCGCCACGAGGAGCTGACCCTTTTCATGGACATCGGCACCAACGCCGAGATCGTCATCGGCAACAAGGACTGGATGGCCTGCGCCGCCTGCTCGGCCGGGCCGGCCTTCGAGGGCGGCGGGATCAAGTTCGGCATGCGCGCCGAAAAGGGCGCCATCGAGGACTTCTCCCTCGACCCGCGGACCCTGGAGCCGATGAACATCACCGTCGGCAACGTCGGCGTCCGTGGGATCTGCGGCTCCGGCCTGATCAATATCGTCGCCGCGCTCTTCGAGGCGGGCGTCATCGACAACCTGGGCAAGTTCAACCGCGATCTCCCCACCGATCGGGTGCGCGAAACCGAGGGCATTTGGGAATACGTGCTCGCCCGCGCGGAGGTCACCCAGATCGGCCGCGATGTCGTGCTCACCGAAATCGACATCGACAACCTGATCCGCGCCAAGGGTGCGCTCTACAGCGGCTGTATGACCCTGCTGGACGAGGTCGGGCTGGGCATCGAAAATCTGGAACGGATCATCCTGGCCGGCGGCTTCGGCAGCTATGTGGACCTGGAAAAGGCCATGATCATCGGGCTGCTGCCCGAAATCGACCTGGACAAGGTGACCTTCGTCGGCAACAGCTCGCTTCTGGGGGCGCGCATGAGTTCGCTCACCAACCGTATCCGGCGGGACGTGACGGCGGTCACCCGGATGATGACCAATTTCGAGCTTTCGGAAACCGCCTCCTTTATGGACCACTACGTGGCGGCGCTTTTCCTGCCCCACACCGATACCAACCTGTTTCCCAAGGTCATGGCGCGGATGGCGGCGCGCCGGCACCCGACGCCCTGAGGGCGGTCTCAGGGCGGACAGCCCAGACCTGTCGAGCGGTCCGCCCGGACGCCGAAGTGTAACGGGTGGGCGGGGGTTATTGGTTATTTCTCAAAAAAAAGGCTCCTAGGCCACTCCTCTCTTGACAAACCAAACCTCGTAATATAAGTCAAAATATTCGGTAAATTGTAACGCATGAATACGGTCGGAATGTAAGTCATTATAACCGGAGCGCGGCGGGGCGCCAGCGCCCGCCCGGTTTAGGGTGTAAACTGCACCCTGGAGCCGAAGCTCCCGGGTGAATATGGCGATGACCAGAATCACAGCCAGATTTGGAAAGGAGGCGGAGCGAAGCAGTAGTCCAGGTCCCGGATGACTTCCGGTCGGCCGCAAGGTTGGGAGTTGGGTAATCCGAATCTTACTGACAAACATTTTCCACAAGGAGGTTACATTGGGCTTCGAATTTTTCAAAGAATCTTATGCCGGGAGCATAAAGGAGATCACCTTGGGCAGTGGCGGCATGGCAGTCACTGTCGGTGGGGAAACATGCTTCCCCTTCTACCAGTTCGAGGGGGAGATGCCCCGCAAGCCCAAAATCGCGATGGAGGTCTGGGACATCACACCGGATGATTGGCCCGCAGCCGCGCTCAAACCCTTCGAGGATGTCGTTTCGGATCCGGCGGCGTGGGCCAAAAAATGCATCGACTCCTACGGAGCCGACCTGATCGTGCTGCAGCTGAAAAGCACGGACCCCAACGGCAGCGATGCCAGCCCCGAAACAGCCGCCAAAACCGTCAAAAAAGTCGCCGACGCGATCTCCGTTCCCCTGATCGTCTGGGGGACCGCCAATGTCAAGAAAGACGAGGCGGTATTTAAAAAAGTGGCAGAGGAATGCAAGGATCATAGCCTCGTGCTCGGTCCGGTGGAAGATGCCAACCACAAGGCCATCGGGGCCGTTGCCATGGCCTACGGCCACGTCATCATCTCCTCGTCCCCGATCGACGTCAACCTCGCCAAACAGGTCAACATCCTGCTGGAAAACCTCGGTGTTCCGATGAACCGCGTGATCGTCGACCCCACCACCGGCGGGCTCGGCTACGGCATGGAATACAGCTATTCCGTGATGGAGCGCCTGCGCATGGCCGCCCTGAACCAGGGGGACGACAAGCTGCAGTTCCCGATGATCAACAACCTGGGCAACGAGGTCTGGAAGTGCAAAGAAGCCAAGCTGGGCGTGGATGAGGCGCCGATCCTGGGCGATCCCGAAAAACGCGCCATCATGATGGAGGCCGTGGGGGCCGTGACCTACCTGCTGGCCGGCTCGGACGTGCTCATCATGCGCCATCCCGAATCCGCCCGGCTGGTGCGTTCCTTCATCGATCTGGCGCTGGCCGGCGGCTCCGCCGCCGAGGTCGCCCCCATCGCCAAACGGCTGGATGATGTCGACATCGATCTGGCCGCGCTCGCCCCGGAAGTGGACCTGACCATCACGGAAGAAAAGAAAAAAGGCGCT
>JBFYWS010000019.1:0-3070 GCA_041310935.1 Desulfobacteraceae bacterium
CGACCGCGCGCAGGAACATCCCCGGCAGCAGCAGGTTTCGCTGATTCGGGACCACGATGCGCAGGGTGAACGACCCGGTCGTGGGGTCCACGGTGACGTCCCGGAACTGCAGGGTGCCTTCGTGGGGGTAGAGCGTCCCATCCTCGAGGAGCAACCGCACCCTCTTGCTGGTTTCGCCGTTGGGACTCAGGCTCCCGCTTTCCATGCTCCGCCTAAGGCGCAGCAGCTCGGCCGACGACTGGGTCACGTCCACGTAGATGGGGTCGAGCTGCTGGATGACGGCAAGCGGGGCCGGCTGGTAGGCCGTGACCAGCGCCCCGTCGGTGACGCTGGACTTGCCGATTCGGCCGGAGATCGGTGCCGCGACGCGCGTGTAGCCGAGATTGATCCGGGCGGCCTCGACCGCCGCCTTCCAGTACTCGACCTCCGCCCGCGACTGCTCCACGCTGGCGGCGGCGTCGTCGTAGTCCTGGCGGCTGACCGCATCTTCCACCAGCAGCTCCTTGTAGCGTTCGGCCTTGAGCTTGAGCGACGGCAGGTTGGCCTGCGCCTTGGCGAGCGACGCCCTGGCGGAGTCGTGGGCCACCTGGAACGGAGCCGAATCGATCTGGTACAGCAGCTGGCCGGCCTTCACGTCCGCGCCTTCCTGGAACAGGCGCTTCTGGACGATCCCGCTCACCTGCGGGCGGATTTCGGCAATGCGGTATGGCGAGGTGCGGCCGGGCAGCTCGGTCGATAGCTCGACCCGCTGCGGCTGGATGACGACCACGGCCACCTCCGGGGCCTGCGCGGCCTGCTGCGCTTCCGTCTGGCCGTTACAGCCAACCAGCCACAGGATGCTGAACAGGGGCGCGCACAGGGCAATGGTTCCGAACAGTCCGTAGTCGATCGGGTTCTTCCGCATCGGAATGGTTCTCCCGGCAGCGATATCTGGGTTAGGGTGAGTGGGGGACCTCAAGCGGTGACCAGTCCTTTGAACAGGATATTCAGGATGGTGTCCGGCTCCCCAGGATAGGGCTGCCCTTGCGGGTCTTCCATCCATTGGAAAAGAAGGGCATTGACGATGCTGTCCAGAGCGGTGGCAAGATACAACGGGGCGGCGATCCGACGAAAGATTTTCCGATTCATTCCCCGCTCGAAAATAGAAGCGAGCAATGACAGGATGGTACGATGGCGCTTGCGGATTTCCTGCTCGAGGCCGGCCGTCATGTTGAATCTTGCCCCGCGAGTCTCTGTGAAATAGAGCCGGATGGCGGGAACGTTGTTCCGGAAGAGCTCCCCTTTTACCCGGACGTACTCACGGAGTGTGCCGACTTCATCAGCGTTCCCCTCCACAACGGCCTTGAGTGCCCCGTGGAACCGGTCGCTCAGCTGCAGCATGAGCGCCTGGTAGAGGTCTTCCTTGTTTTGAAAGAACTTGTACAGCGTTCCGATGGCGAATTCCGCCTCCTTGGCGATCTCGTGCATGGAAACGTTGTGGTAGCCCTTTTCCGAAAAAAGCCGCAACGCGACATCGAGAACCTCATGCCGCTGACGCAACTTTTCCCGTTCGCGCCGGGGCAGTTTACAGTCCTCCATTCGGTCTCCATGTGTCGTTTAATATTATTATATGAATATAGCGTCATATTTTATAGAATTCATTCTAAAAGTCAAGGACCACAATATTGGGGGCCTCTCGGTTGTCTAAGGGTAAGGCGCAGGCCGATTCGAAAACGTAGCTTACACGGCAGTATGTGAGCATTTCGAAAGGCTTGTAATCCGCCTGCGGCGGACCATCGGGTGTCAGACGGGGTTATGAAACCACTTCTAACCGTATTGGTGGGATATACACATTAATCACTGTCTATCCAATCTTCTCCCCGGGAGGATAATGTCCGCAATTTTCAGGTGAGCTGCTTGCTTGCGATTAGACATTATGGCTGACAGTTAAAAAACGGAGTGACCTGCCCCTTGCAACGTGGGTTATATAGGAATCTGGAATAACCCTATACAGAGCCACAACCAAGGAGGCAGGTCATGAAAAAGCGTATCACATTCGTCGGCTTGGATACACACAAAAACTCCATCGAAGTCGCTTTGGCTGATGACAGACGGAACAGTGAGGTTCGTTTGTATGGCAGCATTGGAGGAGATCTCGGCTCGTTGGACAAGATGATCCGCAAGCTGCAAACAACCGGAGTCGAGCTGCGCTTCGTGTACGAAGCGGGCCCCTGCGGCTATGAGATCTACCGGCATCTGCGAGCCAAGGGGCTTCAATGCGATGTTGTCGCACCCTCCATGGTTCCCAAGCGCAGTGGGGATCGCATCAAGACCGACCGGCGCGATGCCTGCAATCTGGCGCGACTGTACCGCGCCGGGGAACTGACGGCGATTTATGTCCCGCGGGAAGATGATGAAGCCATGCGGGATCTGGTCCGCGGCCGACAGGATGCCATCCACGCCCAGCGCAAAGTCCGCCAGCAACTGGGTGGCTTTCTGTTGCGGCACGGCTTTCGCTATCCGGGCAAGTGCGTCTGGACCGTGGCGCACCGTCGCTGGCTGGCGGGGATAAGAATGCCGCACCCGGCTCAGCAGATCATGCTGCAGGAATATATCCACAGCGTGGAGGAATGCACCCAGCGTGTGCACCGGCTCACCGAGCAAATCCTGCAGCTGATGCCCGACTGGCGTATGCACCCCTTAGTGGGAGCACTGCAAGCCCTGCGCGGGGTGGCTCCTGTGATAGCGGCCACGGCTGTAGCGGAAATCGGCCCCATGGATCGCTTCGCCTCGCCCCGACAGCTGATGGCCTACCTGGGCCTGGTGCCCTCGGAGAACTCCAGCGGCGGGAGCATTCGACGCGGTGCCATCACCAAGACCGGCAACGGTCATGCCCGACGCGCCCTGATCGAAGCCGCCCAAGCCTACAGCCATCCGGCCCGCATCAGTCGCGTGATCCTCAAGCGTCAAGAAGCCGTGCCGGAACCGATTCGGCAAATCGCCTGGAAGGCTCAGCTGCGGCTCTGCGCACGATTCCGAAAATTGACCGCCCGGGGCAAGAGTCGCAACCGAGTGGTGACCGCCATTGCCC
>JBFYWS010000032.1:0-3652 GCA_041310935.1 Desulfobacteraceae bacterium
GCGACCCCGAGAGCGCCCGCCGGCTGCACCCGAACGACACCGCCCGGATCCTGCGGGCGCTGGAGGTTTTCGAGGTGACGGGGCGGCCCATCTCCGGTTTTCACCGGGAGCACCGGTTCGCAGAGGCGCCCTTCGATGCCCTGCAGATCGGGTTGCACCTCGACCGGGACGTGCTCTACGAGCGCATCGAGTGCCGGGTGGATGCCATGCTGGCAGCAGGGCTGGAGGACGAAGTGCGGAGCCTGCTCGCCGCGGGGTACGGACCGCGGCTCAAATCCATGCAGTCCATCGGCTACAGCCACGCGGCCGCCTGGCTTACCGGCCGGATCGGCCGGGACGAGGCGGTGCGCACCCTCAAGCGCGACACCCGCCGCTTTGCCAAGCGCCAGATGACCTGGTTTCGCGCGGATTCGCAGATCGTGTGGAGCCGCCCGGACCGGATTTCCGAGATCGGACGGCTGGCCCGCGGGTATCTGCTAAACACCTGAGCAGTTGCCCTGGATCTTTTCAAGGTGTCAAGAATTCTGACACCCACGGCGGTCTCTGCCCCGGGCCTTTGGCGCCATGGGCAGTTTTGCTAAATGATATCGAATGGTTGGTTTTTGGACGGACGGTCTTTGGTGGCATGACGCTTGCTGTTATTGCTGTTCGCGTTGGTCCCTTCGATCTGCGCAAGCACCATCACCCCGGCGTTTATATGTAGGAAAGGGCTGAGCGATATGGACATGCGTGCTGTGCTGATCGCCCTCTTGGTGCTGGCTCCCCTGGTCGGCGCCATTCTCTGCACCATTTTAAGAACCCAGGCTGTCCGCTCGGCCATCGTGCTGGCGACCGGCGCCATCCTGATGGTGAGCGCGGCACTCCTGATCCCGCTCACGCCGTTCAAGCTGAGCCTCGCCTCCGTCTTCGGTCTGGACCTGCACCGCATCGTCCAGGTGGCGGATTTCATCCTGCTGCTGATCATCCTCTACTACGGCTTCAAGCACCGGCACCTGGTGATCATCGCCCTGG
This sequence comes from Desulfobacteraceae bacterium, assembly GCA_041310935.1. Lineage (GTDB taxonomy): Bacteria > Desulfobacterota > Desulfobacteria > Desulfobacterales > SpSt-501 > SpSt-501. The sequence continues at coordinate 1,012 of JBFYWS010000032.1, forward strand.
GGCTGTTCCAGGTCGCCATGCTCGTCACCCTGGAGTTTTTTCTCGTCAGCGGGCCGACGGCCTATGAACGTATCAACTGCGATTATCTCTCGCTCATGATGGTGCTGATCATCTCCATCGTCGGTTCGATCATCTGCTACCAGGCCATCCCTTACATGCGCGAGCACGAGCACCACTACCATGTGCCCCGCTCCCGGCAGCCGCGCTTTTTCTTCGTGATGCTGCTCTTCCTGGGCGCGATGAACGGCCTGGTGCTCTTCAACGACCTCACGTTCATCTATTTCTTCTTCGAGGTGACCACCCTCTGCTCGTTCCTCCTGATCGGCCACGACCGCACCACCATCGCCACCCAGAACGCCCTGCGGGCCCTCTGGATGAACAGCGCCGGCGGGGCGGCCTTCGTCCTGGGGATGATCGCGGTGTACCGCGAGACCGGGAGCCTGGAGCTGCAGAACATCCTGCTGCCCGGGCTGGCGAGCTCCGGCGTTTACCTGCTGGCGCTCGCCCTCCTGTGTGTTGCCGCCTTCATCAAGTCGGCCCAGTTCCCCTTCCAGAGCTGGCTTTTGGGGGCGATGGTGGCGCCGACCCCGGTCTCCGCCCTGCTGCACTCGAGCACCATGGTCAAGGTCGGCGTCTATCTCGTTCTGCGGCTGGCGCCGGGGTTCGCGGGGACCTTCCTCAGCCAGACGGTCGCGGTGTTCGGGGCCTTCAGCTTCCTCGCCGGCGCGGCGCTCGCCGTGGGCCAGAGCAACGGCAAGAAGGTGCTGGCCTACTCGACCATCAGCAACCTGGGTCTCATCTTCGCCTGCGCCGGCATCAACACCGGCGAGTCCATGATCGCCGCGATGCTGCTCCTGATGTTCCACGCGGTGATCAAGGCGCTGCTGTTCCTCAGCGTGGGGGCCATCGAGCAGCGCATCGCCAGCCGCGACATCGAGGACATGCGGGGGCTCTACGCGGTCATGCCGGTCACGGCGCTGATCACCGTGACGGGGGTCGTCATGATGATCATGCCGCCCTTCGGCGTCCTGCTGAGCAAGTGGATGGCCATGGAGGCGGCCGCCCGCAACCTGTACGTGATCATCATGATCGCGCTCGCAAGCGCCCTGACCGTGATGTACTGGGCGCGCTGGGCCGGCACGCTGATGAGCGACCCGTTCGCGGGGCGTTTCCGGCCGGAGCGCCAGCCGATGCTGACGTGGCTGGCGCTCGGCCCGTTGTGCGCCGGCGGGGCCGTGCTCAGCGTGGTCGCCCCCTGGCTCTACCTGTGGCTGATCAAGCCCGTGCTGAGCGGATCCTACACCGCGACCTACACCCTCACGGCCGGGGTCCTGGAGAATGCCTACGGCACCTTCGCCATCCTGCCGCTATGCGTGGTGGCGCTCCTCGGGCTGGTCGTCGCTGTGGTGGCGCTGAAGCGCGCGTTCACGTCCAAGGTCGTTCCCGCTTACATGAGCGGCATCCAGACGAGCGAGCCGTTCATGTTTCTGGGGCCGATGAACCAGCCGGTCAAGGCCGAGGCCCGGAACTACTACCTCGATTCGATCTTCGGTGAGAAGCGGTTGACCGACTGGGTCAACCTGGGCGGGGGCATCCTGCTGACCCTGATCGTAGGAGGTGCACTGTGACGAGGACCGTCCTCCTGATTGCCTGCGGGCTGATCGCCGGTCCGATCCTCGGTGGGCTCTTCAGCGGCATGGACCGCATCCTGACCGCCCGCATGCAGTCGCGCATCGGTCCGCCCCTGTTGCAGCCGTTCTACGATGTCGCCAAGCTGCTTTTCAAGGAATCCCTGGTGGTCAACGTCTGGCAGGTTTTTTGTGCCTATTGCTACATCGCGGCCTCCTCGATCGCACTCGTGCTCTTCTTCCTGCAGTCCGACCTGCTGCTGATCCTGTTCGTGCAGGCCGTGGGGGCGGTCATGCTGGTCGTGGGCGCGCTGTCGTCCACCTCGCCCTACAGCCACATCGGCGCCCACCGCGAGCTTTTGCAGATCCTCTCCTACGAGCCGCTGCTCGTCCTGGTGGTGGTGGGGTTCTATCTCGAGACCGGCAGCTTCAAGCTGACGAGCATCTACGCCTGGCGCGAGCCCCTGCTGCTGAAGCTGCCGTTTCTGTTCATCGTGCTCGGCTACGTGCTGACCATCAAGCTGCGCAAATCGCCCTTCGACCTGTCGACCTGCCACCACGCGCACCAGGAGATCGTCAAGGGTCTGCTCACCGACTATTCCGGGCCCTTCCTGGCGCTGACCGAGATCGCCCACTGGTTTGAAATCGTTCTGCTGCTGGGCTTCTGCACCCTGTTCTGGGCCACGAACTGGTTCGGGATGGCAATCCTGATCGTGGCCACCTACTTCCTCGAGGTGCTGGTGGACAACACGACCTCCCGCATGAACTGGCGCTGGATGTTGAGCTACGTCTGGGGCGTGGGGCTGACCCTTTCCCTGGTGAACCTTATCTGGCTGCATCAAGGATGACGACTGCATGCAAGCGATCAAACGGTTTATCAATCAGATGCGCTCCAAGTCCCCCTGGCTGCTGCATTTCGACTGCGGCAGCTGCAACGGGTGCGACATCGAGATCCTGGCCTGCCTGACGCCGATCTACGACGTGGAGCGCTTCGGCATCATCAACGTGGGCAA
>JBFYWS010000039.1:0-8383 GCA_041310935.1 Desulfobacteraceae bacterium
GCGGGAGCCGTCGGCGTCCTGCATGCTCTCCAGCCAGCCCTGCAACGCGGCCTTGACGTCCGCCGGCACCTCTGCCGCGAGCGCCAGCCGGGCCAGTTCCGCCAGCTTGCGGCGCTGCTGGAATATCCCGAGGAGCATGCCGTAGGTGAACTCGGCCGAGTCCTCGAAGAGCGAGTTGCCCCAGGTCGGCCCGTGGCCCTTCGGGTTGGCGCAGTAGGGCACCGCGGGCGCCGACCCGCCCCAGATGGAGCTGCACCCGGTGGCGTTGCCGATGATCATGCGGTCGCCGTAGAGCTGGGTAACGAGTTTGGCGTAGGGGGTCTCGCCGCAGCCGGCGCAGGCCCCGGAGAACTCGAGCAGCGGCTGGCAGAACTGGCTGCCCTTCACGGTGAAGCGGCCGACCAGGCTGTCGCGCACCGGAAGCTCCACGGCAAAGTCCCACAGCGGCGCCTGTTTGTCGATCTGGGTCTCGAGCGGCTTCATGACCAGGGCCTTCTTCTTGGCCGGGCAGATGTCGGCGCAATTGCCGCAGCCCATGCAGTCCAGGGTGTCCACTTGGATCCGGAAGGCATAGTCCTTCAATTCCTTACCGACGGCTTTCTTGGCCTCGAAGCCGGCCGGGGCCTTCTTCATCTCATCTGCGGTTAGAAGGAACGGCCGAATGCTCGCGTGCGGGCAGACCATGGCGCACTGGTTGCACTGGATGCAGTTGTCCATGATCCACTCGGGGACACTGATGGCTACCCCGCGCTTTTCGTACTTCGCCGTGGCCACCGGAAAGATTCCGTCCGGGGTGAACTTGCTGACCGGCAGCTTGTCGCCCTGCTGGGCCAGGATGGGCCGCATGACCGTCGTGACCCACTCCGGCTCCGGCTTGCCCGCCCCGGGGGTTCCGACCGCCTCCGCCCAAGAGGCCGGGTATTTGATTTCCACCAGGTTGGCGACGGTGGCATCCACGGCAGTGTTGTTCATGGTCACGAGCTTCTCGCTCTTCTTGCCGAACATCTTCTGAATTTCTTTCTTCAGGTGCGCAATCGCCTCGTCCACGGGCAGCACGTTGGCGAGCTTGAAAAAGGCGGTCTGCATGATCATGTTGATGCGGCCGCCGAGCCCCACCTCCTGGGCGATCTTCACCGCGTCGATGTTGAAGAACTTGATCTTCTTGCGCGCGATGCTCTGGCGCATGGCGGCCGGCAGCTTTTCGTCCATGTCGGCAAGGGTCCAGGGAGAGTTGAGCACGAAGGTGCCGCCTGGCTTGATCCCCTCGAGGATGTCGTAGAGCTCGACGTAGCCGTCCTTGTGGCAGGCGATGTAGTCCGCCGTGTCGATCAGGTAGGTGGACTGGATGGGTTTCTGGCCGAAACGCAGGTGGGAGATCGTGATGCCGCCGGACTTCTTGGAGTCGTAGGCGAAATAGGCCTGCGCGTACATGTCGGTGTTGTCGCCGATGATCTTGATCGCACTCTTGTTGGCGCCGACCGTGCCGTCGGCTCCCAGGCCCCAGAACTTGCACTGCACGGTGCCGGGGGGAGCGACATCCAGGCTGGCGCCCACTTCGAGCGAGGTGTGAGTGACGTCGTCGACAATGCCGACCGTGAAGTGGTTCTTGGGAGAGGCCGCCTTCATGTTGTCGCAGACGGCCTTGACCATGGCGGGGTTGAACTCCTTGGAGCCCAGCCCGTAGCGGCCGCCGAGGATCTTCGGCATCTGGCCGCGCTCCATGAAGGCCGTGCACACATCCATGTAGAGCGGGTCCCCAAGCGATCCCGGCTCCTTGGTGCGATCGAGCACCGTGAGGGTCTTGGCCGAGGCCGGAATCGCCGCGAACAGGTGCTCGGGCGAAAAGGGCCGGTACATCCGCACTTTCACCAGGCCCACCTTCTCACCCTTGCCGTTGAGGTAGTGGACCACCTCTTCGATGGTCTCGCAGCCGCTTCCCATGGCGATGATGACCCGGTCGGCCTGCGGGTCGCCGACGTAGTCGAACGGCTGGTAGCGTCGGCCGGTGAGATCGCCGACCTGCTTCATGGCCGCGACGACGATCCCCGGGACCTTGAGATAAAAGGGGTTGGCGGCCTCGCGGCCCTGGAAGTAGATGTCCGGGTTCTGGGCCGTGCCCCTCAGCTCGGGCCGCTCGGGGTTGGCGCCCCGCGCCCGGAACTTCGCCACGGCCTCGAAGTTGACGAGCTTCGCCATCTCCTCGGTGTCGATGAGGGCGATCTTCTGGATCTCGTGCGAGGTGCGAAACCCGTCGAAGAAGTGCACGAAGGGCAGGCTCGCCTCGATGGCGGCCAGATGCGTCACCAGGCCGAGGTCCATGACCTCCTGGACCGAGGCCGAGGCGAGCATGGCAACCCCCGTCTGCCGCACCGCCATCACGTCCTGGTGGTCGCCGAAGATCGACAGCGCATGCGCCGCAATGGCGCGGGCCGTCACCTGAAACACCCCCGGCAGGAGCTCGCCCGCGATCTTGTACATGTTGGGGATCATGAGCAGCAGGCCCTGGGAGGCCGTGAACGTCGAGGTCAGCGCGCCCGCGGCGAGCGCGCCGTGCATGGAGGCCGCCGCACCGGCTTCGGACTGAAGCTGGCGCACGGTCATGGTCTGCCCGAACACGTTCTTGCGGCCGGCGGCCGCCCACTCGTCGGCGACCTCGGCCATGGGGGAAGAGGGGGTGATGGGGTAGATCGTCGCGACGTCGCTCATGGCATAGGCCACGTGGGCCGCAGCGGTGTTGCCATCCATGGTTTTCATCTTCGGCTTGGCCATAACTGTCTCCTTGCAAAGGGTATAGTATTTGAAGTCGGTTTGAACTGTTGTCGAAAAAGGGTTCGAGGGGTCAAGGGTTCCAGGGGTCGAGTGAAGGTTGTCTTTTTTCACTTGAACCCTCGAACCCTTGACCCCTGGACCCCTTTTATTTCACAAGTGTCTCAAAAAAGTCGTTCCCTTTATCATCGACGATGATAAAGGCCGGGAAGTCCCGGACGGTGATCCGGTAGACGGCCTCCATGCCGAGTTCGGGGAACTCGAGCACCTCCATGCCGGTGATGCAGTCCCTCCCGAGCCGGGCCGCAGCACCGCCGATGGAGCCCAGGTAAAACCCGCCGTGCTGCCGGCAGGCGTCGGTCACCCCTTTGCTGCGGTTGCCCTTCGCCAGCATGACCAGCGATGCCCCCTGCGCCTGGAACAACGGCACGTAGGTGTCCATCCGGCCGGCGGTGGTGGGACCGAAGGCACCCGCCGCAAAACCCTGGGGGGTCTTGGCCGGACCGGCGTAGTAAATGATGTGATTCTTAAAGTAATCGGGCAGCCCCTCGCCGCGTTGCAGGCGCTCGTTGAGCTTGGCATGCGCGATATCGCGGGCCACGATGATGTGACCCGTGAGCAGCAGCGGGGTCGCCACCGGGTAGCGGCTGAGCTGCGCGCGGATCTCGGCCATGGGCCGGTTGAGGTCCACCGGCACCGCCGTGGCCGCTGCCAGCTTGACCGTGGGCAGGTATTGGGCCGGGTCCGTCTCCAGCTGCTCGAGGCAGATTCCCCGGCGCGTGACCTTGGCCTTGATGTTGCGGTCCGCACTGCAGCTCACCCCGAGGCCGATGGGGCAGGAGGCGCCGTGCCGCGGCAGCCGGATCACCCGCGCGTCCAGGCAGAACCACTTGCCGCCGAACTGGGCCCCCAGCCCGATGTCGCGCGCGATGGTGAGCACCTCGGCCTCTAGCGCCAGGTCCCGGAAGGCGTGGCCGCCCGCGCCGCCTTGCGTGGGCAGGCCGTCCAGGTAGCGCGCCGAGGCCAGTTTGACGGTCTTCAGGTTCAACTCGGCCGAGGTCCCGCCGATGACGAAGGCCAGGTGGTAGGGCGGGCAGGCCGCAGTACCCAGGGTCTTCATCTTGGCGCGCATGAACTCGGGCAGCGTCTTCGGGTTCAGAACCGTTGGGGGTTCCTGGAAAAGGAACGTCTTGTTCGCGGAGCCTCCGCCCTTGGCGATGAAGAGAAACGTGTACTCGCCCCCGCCGGCGGCGTAGATCTCGACCTGGGCCGGCAGGTTGCAGGCGGTGTTCTGCTCCGCGTACATGGTCAGGGGTGCGTTCTGGGAATAGCGCAGGTTGCCCCGGGTAAAGGCGTTGAAGACGCCGCGGGACAGGGCCTCCTCGTCGCGGTCGCCGCTGAAAACCCGCTGACCCTTCTTGCCCAGGATGACGGCCGTGCCGGTGTCCTGACACATCGGGAAGACCATCTCGGCGGAGATGACGGCGTTCTTCAGCAGCTCCAGGGCGACGTAACGGTCGTTCACCGAGCTTTCCGGGTCCTTGAAAATCTGCGCGAGGAGCTTGAGGTGGGACGACCGCAGCAAGTGCGAAACGTCCGTGAAAGCCTGCTCGACGAGCAGTGTCAACCCCTCCGGTGCCACCTTGAGGATCTCGGCACCGTCGAACGTGCCGGCACCGACATGCTCCGTGCCGAGCAGCCGGTATTCGGTCGCGTCCTCCGCCAGGGGGAACATCTCCTGAAACGCGAAGTCAGCCATCACGGATCTCCGATTTTAGTAGGCACCAAAAGAGGTTATGCTTACTAGAGGCCATGAGCGGTGTCAAGGGGATTCGGGGATTTGGGCTTTTCCCGGCAGCCTGATCGTGAAGGTCGACCCCCGGCCTTTTTCGCTGTGCACCTCAATGACCCCCTGGTGCTGGTCGACGATGCGGCGGGTCACCATCAAGCCGATGCCGGTGCCCTCCGTCCCCTTGGTGCTGAAAAAGCTCTGGAACAGCCGCAGCCGCACGTCGTCGTCCATGCCGCAGCCGGTGTCGGCGACCTGGTATTCCATTCCTCCTCCCGGCACCGGGAGGGTGCGGACAACGACCCGGCGGTCGGCGCCGCCGCCCGCGCCGGCACGGCAGGCGTCGACGGCATTGCCGGCGAGGTTGAGCAGACAGCAGTGGATGCCGCCGGCATCGAGGGGCACCGGCGGAAGGCCCGCGCTCAGCTCCGCCGTCATCTCCACCCCCAGTTCCCGGGCCCGGCTCTCCAACAGCCGGACCACCTCGGCGGCCGGCCCGTTGGGGTCACAGAGGCAGGGGCTGACGGTGGCGTACTTGCCGAAGTTGAGCAGATCCAGAGAGAGATTCTTGATTTTCTCGACGTTGCTCTCCACCATGCGCCAGCCTTGCAGCAGATACTCTTTCTCATCGAGCTCGATCCCCTGTCCCAGCACGAAAATGCTGCCTTTCAGGCCGTTGGCGATGTTCTTGATCGTGTGGGCGAGCTCGGAGACGGTCTGCCCGACCGCCGCCATGCGCTCGGCCTCGATCAGCTTCCGCGCCTTTTCCTCCACCAGGTGCTCCAGTTTTTCGGTGTACTCCCGCAACTGTCGGCGCATGCGAATCCGCTCGCGCGTCCGCTTCAAGGCGATTTCGAGAATTTCGTCGTTGATCGGCTTGGTGACGAAATCGGTGGCGTCGTATTTGAGGCTCTTGATGGCGAGGTCCATGTCGCCGTGACCGGTGAACATGATCACTTCGGTGTCCGGGCGTTCGGCCTTGATGTGCCGCAGGAGCTCGATGCCGTCCATGCCGGGCATTTTGATGTCGGTCAGCACGATGGCCGGCGCGAGCTCCCGGAACACCCGCAAGGCCTCCGCCCCGTTTTCGGCCGTCGTGACCGCGTAGCCGGCGTCCGTGAGGGCGATGCTGAGCACCGTGCGGATCCCGGCCTCGTCATCCACCAGTAGAATCCGATTGTCCATGGCTCGCTATGCCCCGCTGCGATCCGACGCCGGGAAGGTGATGAGGAAGGTCGCCCCTTCGCCTTCCCCGGAAACGGCCCGGATCACGCCTCCGAAATCGTGAACAATCTGGTAGCTGATCGACAGCCCCAGGCCGGTCCCCTTTCCGACCTCCTTGGTGGTGAAAAACGGCTCGAAAATCTTGTCGATGACCGAATTCGGAATGCCCGCACCCGTGTCGCGGACCGACGCCTCCACCTGGCCATCCCGCCGCCGGGTCGTCAGGGTGATGCACTTGTCTCCCGGCCGTGCGGTGTTACCCTCGAACCTGTTCTCGATCGCATCCCGGGCATTGATGAGCAAGTTGATAAAGACCTGCTCCAGACGGTTGGCGTCGGCCTTGATCGGCGGCAGGTCGGCCGCCAGGTCCCAGATCACCTCGATGCCGCGCACTTTCAGCTGCTGGCTGAAAATCTCGAAGGATTTTTTCAGCACCTCGTTGAGGTACACGTCGTCCAGTTTCATGTCGGTTTTGCGGCCGAACTCGCGCATGTGATTGATGATCTTGGTGGCCCGGTCGACATGGCTGTCGATCTCTTCGGACATGGTGGTTAGAATGTCTTCCGGGATGGGTTCATGGCGGCGCGTCTTCTTGATGAAAAACCGACTGGCGGTCTTGATCACAGCCAGCGGCTGGTTCAACTCATGGGCGACCCCGGTGGCCATCTCCCCCAGGGTGGCCATCTTGCTCGCCTGGATCAGCTGCTGCTCGGCCTCGAGCCGCTTGGTGATGTCGCTCGTGGTAACGAGCAGCGCCCGCCGCCCCGGGTATTCCGCCGGGGAGATCCACATGTCGACAAACAACGTGCGGCCGTCCTTGTGGATCTGCCGGCTCTGGTGGACGACGCTCGACCGCATCACTTTGGCGACATACCGCGGCTGCTCCTCCGTGGGGAAAAACTCGACGAAGCAGCGGTTGAGAATTTCGCTTTTCGCGTACCCGTACACCGCCTGTACCGCGTCGTTGCAGTCGCGGATCTCCAGAGACTCGGCATCCAGGACGAAAACCGGGTTGGGGATGCTGTTGAAGATTTCGTGGTACTTGCGTTCCGAGCGCTCGAGCTCCTGCTCGAGAAGTTTGCGGTGGGTGACGTCGAGATTCACCTCCATGGCCGCCACGACCTCGCCCGCGGCATTGCGGATCGGCGAGGTCTTGACGATCCAGTAAGCCGGTGTCCCGTCCTTGTGGATGCCGGTCTCTTCGCTGTAATGGGATTGACCGTCCGCGAAGGTTTTTTCCACCGGGCAGTTGGGGCACTTGCTCGATCGGCCCTTGTAGGCGAAGTAGCAGAAATCCCCCGGCCGGGGGTCAAAGATCTCGGAGAATTCGCGGTTGTAGCCGACGAGCCGGTAGTCGCGATCCTGCACGGTGATGATGCAGGGCACGGTGTTGAAGAGGTTCTGGTATTCGTCGCGTTGCCGGTTCAATTCCGACTGCTTTTCCCCGATCTCCTGGCCCATCAGGTTCATCGCCGCCGCCAGCTGCCCCATCTCGTCCTGCTGCGTCACCGCCACCCGGGCGGAATAGTCTCCCTGGGAGATGGCGCGGGTGCCGGAGATCAGCTTCTGGATGGGCCGGTTGACGAATCTCAGGACGAAGACGAAAATGATCGCGGCGGTCACCAGGAAGGCGACCAGCGCCAGCCCGATGACCCCCTTTTCCATGAAAAGAATTTCCTGGTCGGTTTTCGCCAGGGACACCACGACATCCAGGGCGCCGAGAACCTTCTTGTCCGGCGAGTGGAAATGGCAAGCACCGGCGGAACAGCCGGTCTCGTTGTGGATCGGCGTGATAACGCCGAGCAGGCGCTGGCCGTCGGCGGCGGTGAATTCCCGCGTCCGTTCCGTGAGACCGACATCCACCCGCGGCGGCTCGGAGTGGTGGCAGATGTGGCAGACCTCGGATTTGATGTTGGTGATCTGCTCGACTTCTTGGGCGTGGTTGGAAAACTTGATGACCCCCTCTTTGTTGTAAATGCGGATGTTCTGAATTTCCTTCAGCCGGGCGATGTTGGTGATGATCTGGTTGATGTCGTCCCGGGAGTTCAGCATCATGGAGTAATGCGTGCCGAGTTTGATGGTATTGCCGAGCCGTTCCGTCTGGGAGACGACCTCATCCTGCAAATACGTTTTCTGGTAGGCAATGCTGAAATACGACCAGGTGGAGATCGTGAGCAGGAGAATGAACCCGGCGCTCAGGATGAGCTTGGAAACCAGGCTGCTGCGGATCTTCTGAATGAATGAAGCCATGGCCGAACACCTGTACGATAGCGGGCCGTGTGATCTGCCACCCGGAGGAGCCACCCGCAACGAACGGCAACGAGCGCGGGCGCAAAACCAAGCCTTGCCGGCCAGGCGGGGAGGAGTTCAGAATACCGGAGATCTTCAAAGATTGCAACCGGCGGGCGGCTCAATCCCGATCGGGCCCGGGCGGTGTTGCGTTCAGGTCCTGGGTTGCGCGGCGCGGCAGAACGATCCGGAACAGGGAGCCCTCACCGGGGGTCGACTCGACCTCGATGCGCCCCCCGTGCTGACCGACGACCTGCCGGCTGATGAAGAGTCCGAGGCCGGTGCCGGCCCGGCCCTTGGAGGAGTAAAACAGGT
>JBFYWS010000042.1:0-2654 GCA_041310935.1 Desulfobacteraceae bacterium
GCCCGCGTAGCCGAAGGCCAGGGCCAGGATCAGCAGGGTGAACGAAATCGGGAAGCCGATGAAGATCACCCCGATCATCACCGACAGCATGATCAGGCCGAAACCCTCGAGGCCGGTCATACCTCGCCCCCGATCTTTTGCTCGAATTCCCTGCCGGTGCGCATCATGTACCAGCTTTTCAGGATTTCCGACACGCCCTGGATCAGCAGCAGCAGCGCGGTCAGCGGGACCACCGATTTGATCGGCCACAGATAGGGCCGCCAGGGCGTTTGCTCTGAGACTTCGCCAAGCGTAAAGGCATTCCAGGCATCGTCGATACTGGTCGTGAACAACAGGATCATGCCCGGAAAAAAGAAAAAAATGTAAGCGTAGAAATCGATCTTGCCCTTGGTCGTGTCGGAGAATTTCTCCCACAACATGTCGGTGCGGATGTGGGCGCCGCGGCGGAGCGCAAAGGCTGCGCCGAGCATGAACAGCGCGCCGTAGAGCATGTAGGACAGGTCGTAGACCCAGGTTGTCGGGGCGTCGAAAAAATAACGCGACACAACCTCGTAGAAGACGACGATGGCAAGCGGGACGCAAAGCCAGGCGAAGGCATTGCCGGTCCACTCGGAAAATGTGTCGATGACTTTGATCGTTTTATAGTAGCCTGGTGAAAAATCGGCCATCAGGACCTCTTACAGCAGAAACATTACTCAAATTCTATCGAGACAGCCTATCATCATTCGGTATTGGACCATAGCGATCGAAATGGGGAGGTGGTGGTCTAGTCACTCAGGCAGCCCCACCATGGCGCCAGCATTGACTGGCGAGTAATATATCCCTCTCCTCCACAAACGCAAGCTAAAAAATAAAATTATCAAGCGGCTGGAGACGATTTTGACGGGGCCGTACAAACCCCCTACTACATCTTGATCCGCCGTCTGCTCCCCGCTATATTAGAGTTAATACTCAGGTTGAAAGGGTTCAGTCGTTACCCGATGCCGTCGGCTGTCGCCGATGATTGACTCAAGCAGGGTCTGAACGAATCTGGAGGAACCCATGGCCACTCCCATGTATTGGGCCGACAAATACATTGAAAACCGGCGCCGCGGTTCCGAGGCTATCCAGAGGATCCAGCCGGGCCAGCGGGTCTTCATCGGGTCCTCATGTGGAGAGCCCCAGCATCTGGTACGGGAGCTTGCGAATGCCTTCGACACGCTGAAGGATATCGAGATCATCCGGCTCTTCAATCTGGAAACCACCCCGTTCACCCTGATCGCCAACAAGAGCGGGGACCACGCGCTCAACATCCGCTCGTTCTACGCCGGCTCCGCCAAGTCCCATGCCATCGCCCGCAACCAGCGCTTCCTCACCCCCGTCAACCTGTCGGCGGTGCCGCGGCTCTTCAAGAGCCGCCTGCTGCCGGTCCACGTGGCCCTGATCCAGGTCTCGCCGCCGGACGATTTCGGGTGGATGAGCCTGGGGGTCTCGGTGGACATCACACTGGCCGCGGCCGAGTCCGCGGACCTCGTCATCGCCCAGGTCAATCCCCGCATGCCGCGGGTCCTGGGGCGGAGCTTCATCCACGTCAACGACGTGCACGTCATCGTCGAGTACGACGAACCGCTGATCGCGATCGGAGCACCCCCGGAACTCGAAGCGGCCAAAGGGATTGCGCGGCTGATCGCCTCGCGGCTCGTCGAGGACGGCTCCACCATCGCCATCGGCTTGGGGGCCACCTCCGAAGCGGTTCTCCTGGCGCTTTCCGACAAAAACGACCTGGGGGTTCACACCCAGTGCCTCACCAGCGACATCATGCACCTCTTCTCCCGGGGGGTCATCACCAACCGCAAGAAGGGCTTCAACGACGGCAAGATGGTGGCGTCCAGCGCCATCGGCAGCGAAGATTTCTACGAGTTCCTGAACGACAACCCGGCCATCGAGTTTCACCCCTCCGACTACGTGAACGACCCCGCCGTCATCGGCCGGCATAACCGCATGGTGGCGATGAGTGTGGCCATGAGCATCGATCTGACCGGACAGGTGGCGGCCGATGCCCTGCCGCACAACCTTTTCTCGGGGGGCACCGGGACGCTCGATTTCATCCGCGGCGCCACCATGGCCCCGGGCGGCAAGTCCATCCTGATGCTGCCCTCCACCGCCCTGCAGGGCAAAAAGAGCCGCATCGTGCCGCTGCTCGGGGACACGGCCGTGGTGGTGCCCCGCAGCGACGTGCAGCACATCGTCACGGAGTTCGGCGCGGTCAACCTGTTCGGTAAAAGCCTGCAGGAGCGGGCCATGGGCCTCATCAGCATCGCGCACCCGAAATTCCGGGACGAGCTCTTCTCCCAGGCCAAGAAAATGGGCCTGCTGAGCGCTGAGCGCACCCTGCACGAATCCATCCACGGGGTCTACCCGATTCATCTGGAAGAGGTGATCCGGATCGACGACGAGCCGGTCACGGTGCGGCCGGCCAAGCCGGTGGACGAGCGCCGCATCCAGGAGCATTTCTACAACCTGGACAAGGAGGACATCGTCGCCCGTTTTTTCAAGGAGAAGAGCCGCTTCACCCAGGCGGAGGCGGAGGGGGTCTCCCAGATCGACTACGTGAACGACCTCACCATGGTGGCGGTCGTCGGCGAGTTCGGGTTCGGCCGGGTGGTGGGGGTCGG
>JBFYWS010000139.1:0-8089 GCA_041310935.1 Desulfobacteraceae bacterium
CTCCGGCATCTTTTCGTCAAGCCGATCACGGAGGAATACCCCGAGGTCAAGCGGGTGCTGCCGGCGCGCACCCGCGCCCGCATCGTCCTGACGCGCGACCCGGACGGCGGCGAGCGCTGTGTCGCCTGCTACCTGTGCTCGGGGGTCTGCCCCGTGAGCTGCATCTCCATGCAGTCGGCCGAAGCACTGGACGGGCGGCGCTTTGCGGCCTGGTTCCGGATCAACTTCGCGCGCTGCATTTACTGCGGGCTGTGCGAGGAGGCCTGCCCGACCTCGGCCATCCAGCTGTCGCCCCTGTTCGAAACCTGCGAGCGGGAGATTCTCACGCTGGTCTATGAAAAAGAGGATCTCCTGGTGGATCACGGCGGCAAAGACCCGGACTACAATTTTTACAAACACGCCGGGATCGTGACGGCGATCGGCGGCAAGGGAGAACACATCAACGAGGAGCCGCCGGTGAACGTGCGAAGCAACATGCCCTGAAATTCGGTCTGCCGGTCGCCCGTCAGCCCGCCTCTCACATAACGGTATCTTTGACCGGTTGACCGGCCGACAGGCGACGGGGAGACCTGGGAACCAACATGACCCTGTTCAACATACTTTTTTACGCCATTGCCGCTCTGATAGTGGTCTCCACGGGGCTCGCCGTCACGCGGCGCAACCTCGTGCACGCCGTGATCTACCTGATCATCTCCTTCTTCGGGAGCGCCTTCCTCTTTTACCTGTTCGGCGCCCCGTTCCTGGCAGCGCTCATGGTCATCGTTTACGCCGGAGCCATCATGATCCTGTTTCTCTTCATCATCATGATGCTGCGCGTGGAAACACCGGAGGAGCAGCTGTTTCCCGCGCGCCAGATGTGGCCTGCGGTGGCGGTCGCGGCCGGCTACCTGGTCGTCGGGGCACTCCTATCGGCGCACGACCCGTCGGCCGGAGCGGTGCTGAGCCCGGCCCAGACCGAGCCGGCCGTCTTCGGTGCGTATGTGTTCCGCAAGACATGGCTGGCGGTCGAGGTGACCTCGCTGCTCCTGCTGGTGGCGCTGATCGGAGCACTTTTCATCGGCAAACGGCCGATCCACGAGAGTGAGGAGTGAGATGACGGGGATCCCCTTCGGCCATGTGCTGGCGCTCTCCGGCATCCTTGTCGCGCTGGGGGTGGTGTGCGCGACGGCCCGCCGCAACCTGATCATGATCCTGCTGGGGGTCGAGATCATGCTGAACGGTGCGGCCATCGCCTTTGCCGCCGCGGCCCTGCGCTGGCAGCAGCTCGAGGGGCAGGCCTTTGTCCTTTTCATCATCGCGATCGCCGCGGCCGAGGTCTCCGTGGGGCTGGCGCTGATCGTGCATCTCTACCATCGCACGGGGTCCCTGGACCCTGAAAAATTCAACACGCTGAAATGAGCCGATGACCTATTTCGCCGCCGCAGACCTGACGTTGACCGCCGCCCTCGCCGCCACCGCGCTGCCCCTGGCGGCCTTCGCGGTCATCCTGCTGCTGACGCGCGGCTTCCCGCGGGTTTCCGCTGCCCTCTCGATCAGCGCCATCACCGTGGCGCTCGTCTGCGCCGGGGCTCTGCTCGTCCGCCACTGGCACCTCGCAGCGCCGCTCGAATACTCGACCCTCTGGATGGCCGGCGGCGACATTGTCGTGCGCGTCGGCTTCCTCATCGACCCCCTGAGCCTGCTCATGCTCACGATCGTCGCCGTGATCTGCTTTCTGGTGCAGGTCTACTCGCTCGGCTACATGGCGGGGGACCCTGGGTTTACGCGGTACTACGCCTTCATGTCGCTGTTCGCCTGGGCCATGATGAACCTGACGCTCGCTCAGACCCTGCTGCAGCTCTACATCTTCTGGGAGCTTGTGGGCCTCTCCTCCTACCTGCTGATCGGTTTCTGGTACGAGAAGTTCAGCGCCAGCCAGGCGGGCAAGAAGGCCTTCGTGATGACCCGGCTGGGGGACGTGGCCTTTTTCATCGGCATCCTGATCGTTCTGGTCAACTTCGGCAACCTGAGCATCGCGGAGCTCAACAGCGCCCGGGCCGGGTTCCTGCCCCCGGCGGTGATCACGGTCGCAGCCCTCCTGATCTTCGGCGGCATCATCGGCAAGAGCGCCCAGTTCCCGCTGCTCACCTGGCTGCCGGATGCGATGGAGGGCCCGACCCCGGTGAGCGCGCTTTTGCACTCGGCCACCATGGTGGCGGCCGGCGTTTACCTGCTGGCCCGCCTGTTCCCCTTTTTCAGCCTGTCGCCCGCAGCACTGCAGGTCTGCCTAACGGTGGGGGCGGTGAGCATGCTGCTGTCGGCTACCATGGCCATGGTGAGCCGGGACATCAAGCAGGTTTGGGCCTACTCCACCATCAGCCAGCTGGGGTTGATGATCATGGGGCTTGCGGCCGGCGACTACGTGGCGGGCGTCTTCCACCTCACGACCCACGCGGGGTTCAAGGCACTGCTCTTTCTCTGCGCGGGGGTCTTCATCCACACCTGCGGCGGGAACGACATGTTCGAGATCGGGCGTCGGGGCGGCCGGCACCTTAAAATTCCGATGATCTGCATGATCGTTGCCGCGGCGGCCCTGTCGGGGATCCCGCCGTTTTCGGGCTTTTTCAGCAAGGAGCTGATCCTTGCGGCTCTCGCCGGGCGGCCCAACCCGATCTGGCTCGCGGCCGGCCTCTTGGGCGCCTTTCTGACGACCTATTACACCTTCCGGCTCATCTTCATCATCCTGTTTCCGCGTGGTGAAGCGCAGGCTCATGGCGCCCATGCCGGCGGGCATCACTCCGCGGCGGGCTACCGGGTGATGGCGGCACCGCTGATCGTTCTGGCCGCCGTCACCCTGGTGCTCGGCTTCGGCGAGCACGCGTTCGGCCGGTTTTTGCGGCAGGGATTCCCCGGGCCGGTGCCCGTCCCCGGCCACCACACCTGGCTGCCTTTCGCCGCCCTCGGCTTGGCCGCCGCCGCGGTGGGGCTGGCCTGGTTCGAATTCGGCCGCCGGGGCGCGGACCAGGTGGGTTTCGTCGAGCGGGTGGCGCCCTTGCGGGAGTTGTTCAGCCGGCGCTGGTACATCGACGACGCCTATCGCTGGCTGCTCGATAACGTGCTCTACCGGGTGTTCTCGGCCCTCTGCGCCAAGAACGACCAGAAAGTGATCGACGGCGCCGTGGACGGCCTGGGCGGCGCCATGGCCTCCGCCGGGCGGATCCTGGCGGTGCTGCACACCGGCTCCATTCAGTTCCGCCTGCTGGTCGTTTCCGTGGTGGTGGTTCTTTTGGGGTTATACTATTTTGTCTGACAACTACTCAGGTAGATAGACTGAAGGCTGAAGACTGAAGGCTTTTATGGTCTTCAGCCTAAACACCTGAGCAGTTACTTTTATCTAACGACTGTATTAGGCACATGGAATACGCAAGCTTCCCATACCTGACTGCGATCCTGCTGAGCTGCGTGATCGGCCTGCTGATTATTCTGTTTCTTCCCGACGCGAAGACGCGGGCGATCAAGCAGGTCAGCGCGCTCTTCTCCGGCCTGACGCTGGCGCTCGCGCTCATCGTCTTCTGCACGTACGACACGGGTCGGGCGGGGCTGCAGTTCGCCGAGCGCATCCCCTGGGTGCCGTCGCTCGGCATCAGCTACTTCAACGCCGCCGACGGGTTCAGCCTGCCCATGATCCTGCTGACCGGGATCGTCTTCTTCACCGGGGTGCTCAGCATGCGGGAGCTCGAACACCGGGTGAAGGAGTTCTATGCGCTCTACTTCCTACTCGTCACCGGGGTCTTCGGGCTCTTCATGAGCTTCGACCTGTTCTTCATCTTCATCTGGTACGACGTCTCCCTCTTCCCCATGTACCTGCTGATCGCCGTGTGGGGCAGCACGCGCAAGGAGTACGGCGCGATGAAGCTCACCCTGTACCTGCTCGCGGGCAGCGCGCTCATTCTGCCGGCGATCATCTACCTGCACGTGGCGGCGGGGGGGACGAGCTTTGACATAACTGCCCTCATGCGACCGGGGACCTTCTCTCCGTTCCAGCAGAAGCTTGCCTTCCTGCTGCTGTTCATCGGCTTCGGCATTTTAGCCGCCGTCTGGCCGTTCCACACCTGGTCACCGGTCGGCCACGTGGCCGCCCCCACCGCGGTGAGCATGGTCCACGCCGGTGTGCTCATGAAGATCGGCGCCTTCGGGGTGCTGCGGGTGGCGATCTTCCTCTGCCCGGAGGGCTGGAAGTTCTGGGCGCCGCTGATGGCAACACTCGCCGTGATCGGTATCGTCTATGGCGCCCTGGCCGCGCTGAGCCAGACCGACCTGAAGTTCGTGGTCGGCTACTCGAGCGTCTCCCACATGGGCATCGTCGGGCTGGGGCTCTCCACCCGGACCGTGGACGGCTTGAACGGGGCGGTCTTCCAGATGTTCGCCCACGGCATCATGACCGCACTTTTTTTCTCGGCCATCGGCTACATCTACGATCGGACCCACACCAAGATGATCCCCGAACTGGGGGGGTTGAGCCGCGTTATGCCCAAGGCCTCCGGCTATTTCATCCTGGCGGCGTTTGCCGGCATCGGGGTGCCCTGCCTGGCGAGCTTCTGGGGCGAGTTGGTGGTGTTCATCGCGGCCTTCAAGACTTACCCCGTGGCGGGGGTTCTGGCCGTGGGCGCCCTCGTCATCGGCGCGCTGTTCATGCTGCGGGTGGTGCAGCGGGCGTTTTACGGGCCGATGCAGGAGAAGTTCAGCCACCTCGCCGACATCCCCTTCGGCCTGGGGATCCCGCGCATGATCCTGGCGGCGGTGATCGTCTTCTTCGGACTTTTCCCGTCGGTGCTGTTCGACGTGATCGACTCGGCCGCCGTGCCCTTCATGCGGGGGCTGCCATGAACGGATGGGCGCTGTTCGGACCGGAGCTTTTCGTCTTTGGCGCAGCTCTCGTGTTCCTTGCGCTCAGCCTGGTCAAGGCTGCCAGCCCGCGACGGGACTTCATTGCCGCGCTGGTCCTGACAGCACTGGTGGTGGTGGCCGGCCTGGCGGCGTTGAAGGCCCAGGGTACGCTGTTTGCGGAGGCCTACCGCGTCGATCTCTTCTCCCAGGTCTTCAAGGTGCTGCTCGCCCTGGGGCTGTTCCTGGTGATCTGCCTGTGCAGCCGGTTGAACAGCGTCGAGGCGCGCCACCACCCCGAGTTCTACCTGCTGCTCTTCATCTGCACCCTGGCCATGATGCTGTTGTCGAGCGCCGTACACCTGCTGAGCATCTACATCGCCCTGGAGCTGTCGAGTTATTCGCTCTACGTGCTGGTCTCTCTGCGCCGGGCGCGGCAGATGGCGATGGAGGCGGCGCTGAAATTCTTCCTCGTGGGGATCACGGCCTCGGCCCTGATGCTGCTCGGGCTGGCGCTGCTCTACGGGGCGACCGGTGCCGTCACCGTGCACGAACTCGCCCGCAGCCTGCCGGGGGCTGCCGAGCAACCCCTGGTCCAGGTGGGCCTCATGCTCACCCTGTGCGGGTTTTTCTTCAAGCTCGCTGTCTTCCCGTTCCACGTCTGGGCCCCCGACGTCTACCAGGGTGCCGCCCATCCGGCGACAGCCTTCATTGCCACCGCTTCGAAAATCGGCGCGGTGGCCGTGTTGGTTCGCCTGGTTGCCGCGAGCGAGGCAAGCGACACCTACCTCGCCCACGTCCTCGTGGCGCTTTCGATCCTCTCCATGACCGTCGGGAACCTCGCGGCCATCGCCCAGAAAGACCTGAAGCGGATGTTCGCCTACTCCAGCATCGCCCAGGCCGGCTACGTCCTGATCGGCATCCTGAGCATGAGCCCCGACGGTTATGCCGCCGCCATCTTCTACTCTCTGGCGCTGCTGGTGATGAAGTTTACCTGTTTCCTGGTGCTGGTCGCGGTGGCCTTCGACGGCGCCAACATCGAGATCGCCCAGCTCGCCGGCCTGCACCGCCGGGCGCCGCTGCTCGCCATGGCCCTCATGATGTCGCTCTTCTCACTTGCCGGCATTCCGCCGACGATCGGCTTCACGGGCAAGTTCCTGATCTTTAACGCCGCCATCGCGGCCGGGCATCTGCCGCTGGTCCTGATCGCGATGGTGAACGTGGTCATCTCCCTCTACTACTACCTGATGGTCGTGAAGGCCGCCTACCTGTTGGAGCCCGCAGTCGAGCCGCCCCCGATGCAGGTGCCGGCCGCGGTCAATGTGCTCGCCGTCGCGCTGGTCACCTTCATGGTGGTCTTCGGGGTCTATCCCCAGGCCTTCATCGAAATTGCGCGGTTCGCCGCTGCAGCGCTTATAAAATAACGCGTTACGACTCAGGTAGATAGACTGAAGACGGAAGGCTTTTGGGGCAAACCATGCGTGATCACACAAAGCATCGGGCAACTGAACTGGCTGATGAAGTTGTGCTGTTGGTTTATCGGGTGGCCGCAGGGTTGAGGATTCATCTCTGATTGAACCAAAGGTCGTAGCTATATTCGTGCTTTGCGAGATGTCTTATAGCCTTCAGCCTTCAGCCTAAAAACCTGAGTAGTTACAGTGACGCCTCCTCTTTGGGAAGGATCCACCCATGAGCAAACTGTTTGAATCGGCTAAAATCGGCACCATGCCGCTTGCGAATCGCTTCGTGCGCTCCGCCACTTGGGAAGGCCTGGCGACCGTCGACGGGGCAGTGACCCCGGAGCTGGTGGAGGCGATCGGGGCGCTGGCGCGCGGCGGGGTGGGGCTGATCATCAGCAGCCACGCCTATGTGCGGCCGGATGGCCAGGCCGGGCCCCGGCAACTCGGCGCTTATAAGGACGAACTCGTGCCGGGCCTGCGGCGGATGGCGACGGCCGCCCGCGAAAACGGCGCGAAAATGGTGCTGCAGCTGGCGCATGCCGGCTGCTTCGCCGCAGAGGAGCTGACCGGCACGCCGCCGCTCGCCGTCTCCGCCGCCGTGGAATCCGACGACCCCCCCGGCCGGGAGGTGAGCGCAACCGGCATCCGGGATCTGGTGCGCGCCTTTGCCGATGCGGCCGGCCGGGCCAAGGCGGCGGGTTTCGACGGGGTGCAGGTCCATGCCGCTCACGGCTATCTGCTGAGCCAATTCCTCTCCCCGCGTTTCAACCGCAGAACCGATGCCTATGGCGGCGGTATCCGCCAGCGTTCGCGCGCGTCGGTCGAAGTGATCGAGGCCGTGCGCGAGGTGCTGGGCCGGGACACCCCGCTCCTCGTCAAGATGAACTGCCGGGATTGGGCAGAGGGGGGGCTGGAGCCGGACGATGCGATTCAGGCAGCGGTTCTGCTGCAGGAGGCCGGCGCCGACGCCATCGAGATCAGCAGCGGGCTGCCGCGTTTCTCGAAGTTCACCCCCGTTCGCCCCGGGATAGACTCCGAGGAGAAGGAAGCCTATCACCAGGCGGAGGCAAAGGCCTTCAAAAAACGCTTGAAGGTCCCGCTGATCCTCGTCGGCGGTATCCGGTCGTTTGCGGTGGCCGAGCGGCTGGTGAACGGTGGCGTTTGCGACTTCATCTCCATGTGCCGGCCTTTCATCCGGGAGCCGGGCCTGGTGAACCGTTGGAAGTCCGGCGACCGGCAGTCGGCCGCCTGCACCTCCGACAACCTCTGCTTCGGGCCCATCCGCAAGGGGGACGGCTTCTACTGCGTCACCGCCGATAAGGAAAAAGCGTAGCGAAGGACACTGCATATGCTGCCGGAGCTGAATAACGCCCTTCTCGCCAGAATCAACAGCATCCCTATCGTTCAAACGCTGGAGCTTGAGATTGTCCGGTTCGGCGACGGCTATTGCGAAACCCGCGTTCCGCGCCGGCGGAAGTACGACGGGGTCTTCGAATCCTTTCACGGCGGGCTGCTGATGACCCTCGCCGACAGTACGGCCTGCTTTGCGATCCTGACCCGCACCGGTCCGGATACGCGACTGACGACCACCGACATGAACATCCGTTTCCTGGCGCCATGCCTGACCGACGTGACGGCCAGGGCAAGAGTGATCAAATTCGGACGCACCCTCTGCCCGGTGGCCATCGACCTGCTCGACGCGCAGGAGCAACTGGTGGCCGTGGCCCAGGTCAATTACATCCTGCTCAACCATCAGCCTCCGGCTG
>JBFYWS010000177.1:0-5547 GCA_041310935.1 Desulfobacteraceae bacterium
CGGGTGGGGATGACACGGCGCAAGAACGCGGGCCGCGGGATGCGCATTCATTCCTCGGGCGGCCCGAATTCCCTCCGCATGCGGATCGAGCGCTCGATGTATTTTTTCAACTTCCGCTGCACCCGGCCGTACACGGTATTTTCCGGGAAGTTTCCACGCCTGTCCGGGCGGCCGGCGCGCATGCCGGTCAGGATCTCGATGCCCTCTGCGACGGTGGACACTCGGTAGACGTGGTACTTTTTCTGTTTGACGGCGTCGATGACCTCTTTGCGGAGCATGAGATTCTGGACGTTGGCCGCGGGGATGATGACGCCCTGCGCACCGGTCAATCCCTTTTCAATGCACACCTCGAAAAATCCCTCGACCTTCTGGTTGACGCCGCCGATGGCCTGGATCTGGCCTTTCTGGTTGACCGAGCCGGTGACCGCGATGCCCTGCCGGATGGGAACGTCCGCCAGGCTGGAGAGAATGGCGTAAAGCTCGGTGGAGGAGGCGCTGTCGCCGTCGATGTCGTTGTAGCTCTGCTCGAAGGTGATGCTGATCGCCAGGCTGAGCGGGTGGTGCTGGGCAAAGACGCTGCCGAGGTAGCCCGAGAGGATCAATACCCCCTTGTCGTGGGTGCGGCCGCTCATATCCGCCTCGCGCTCGATGTTGATCACGCCCGGTTTGCCCATGAACGTTTCGGCCGTGATGCGCACCGGGCGGCCGAAGGAAAAGTCGCCGATCTGGTAGACCGCCAGCCCGTTGATCTGGCCGACCACGGCGCGTGCGACATCGATCATGATGGTGCCGTCGCGGTAGGACTCGTGGACCTTCTGCTCGTAGAGGTTGTAGCGAAAGCGGTGTTCCTGAAAGGCCCGGACCACGTGCTTTTCGGTCACGACGCGGGCCCGCTGGCGGCGTGCCCAGTAGTCGGCTTCCTTCAGTACGCCCAGCAGGGGGCCGAAGCGGATGGAAAGCTTGTTCTGGTCGGAGACGTATTTCTCCCCAAACTCGACGATGGCGGCGACCCCCCGCCGGGTGAACGGCAGGAGCTTCTCCTCGCGGCAGACGCGGGCGAGAAACCGCGCGTAGAGCTGGGTCGTCGCGGGTGTGCGCTCCACCTCCTGATCGAAGTCGGCCCGCACTTTGAAGATCTTGTTGAACTTGGAATCGTAGTTCTGGAGAAACTCGAAGGCTTCATAGCTTCCCAGCAGGATGACCTTGCTTTCCAGCGGGATCGGTTGGGACCGCAGGGAGGTCGTGCCCGCCCCGGACTCATCGGGGATGTCTTCGATCGGCAGGCTCTTGGTTTGGAGCGCGCGCTTGAGGGCCCCCCACACGTGGGGGTGCACCAAGAGCGACTCGATCTCCATGATCAGGGTGCCGCCGTTGGCGGCGAGGAGCGAGCCGGCCGCCACCAGTGTGAAATCGGTGCTGACCGTGCTCATGTAAGCCCGTTTTTCGATGCGTCCGAAGACATTGGAGTAGGTGGGGTTGGTTTCGAAAATGACAGGCGCCCCTTTCATCAGCTCGCGGTGCACCAGCACGTTGACCTGGTACTTCTGGAAGGGCGGCTTCGGGGGCGGGAGCCATTCCGCCGGCGCACCCGCCTCTTCCTTGTCACCCGGGATGAAGAGGTTGAAGTTTTCGACGATGTCCGCCTGCAGGGCGGCGAGGTGGTCGAGCACGTCCGGCCGACCCCGGAAATCCTGGCGAAGGGGCCCGAGGCGCTGGTCGACGAGTTCCAGGGCCGCATCGTTCATCAGCCGCTCGATGTCGGCGTGGAGCTGCTGGTTGAGTTTTTCGATCGTGTGGCCGGACCGCTCAATCTCCGCCTGGATCTGGCGGACGTTTTCATCGATCTGCGCCTGCTGGTCGGCGGGGAGTTTCGGATAGTCGTCGGCGGAAAGAATCTTGCCGTCGACGATCGGCACTACCGGGTAGTCCTTCTGTGAGGCGTCGATGTGCAGGCTGCGTTCTGCCGCAAAGCGCTCGATTTTCTGGAAGACGGTGTTCTGCCGGGCGGTGAACCGGGCCTTGATCCCGGAGAGTTTCTTGAGGTACGCCTCGTGCTCGAACGCCTTGGGGAGTTCTTTTTTAAAGTCGTTGATCAGCCGGCTGATCTTTTTGGCGAACGAAATCCCGCGCCCCGGGGGCAGTGCGATCGCCTGCGGGCGGAACTCGTCCTTGAAATTGTTCACCAGGCACCAGTCGTCCGGAACGGGCTGGGTTTTGGCGTGTTGCGCGGCGAGGTCCCGGACGATCGTGGATTTGCCGGTGCCCTCCTCCCCGGTGACGAATATGTTGTAGCCGGGGCTTTTCATGTTCAGGCCGAACTCGATCGCCTGCACGGCGCGTTCCTGGCCGATGACCACGTCGAGAGGCTCCAGCGCGGAGGTGTCCTTAAAGGCGAAGACGGAAGGGTCGCAGGCGCGGCGCAGCTCGGAAGGTTGGAGTTCCAGTCGCTTGGCCATGGCAGGCTCCTGACGCATGGGTTGGGAGATCGGGACAAACTTAGCCTAAACAGGTGGGCAAGACAAGCCGGGCGGGGGTGAAGGCGGCATGGTAAACTAAACGGAAAGCGCCGGTCTGGCATCACCGGCGCTTTCAGTCTTGCAGGGCAGGAATTCGGGCGGTTCAGAAAAAAAATCGGACAGGGGGCATCCGATTTCGCAACTCCTCAATAGGACTTGAGCGGCTTGACGTTGACGGCCTGTTTGCCTCTCTGGGTTTCCCTGACCTCAAAGGTGACCTTGTCATCTTCCTGGAACCCAAAAAAACCAAACTCTTTGATGCCGGAGTTGTGCACGAAAATTTCGCCGGTCTCTTCCGACGTGATGAACCCATAACCCTTTTTCGGGTTGTACCATTTAATACGACCTTCTGCCATGAAATCTCTCCTTTCGAGATGCCTTGTGCAAAAGCTCAGGAGGTCATTTAGGAGGGAAACCCGCTGGGATCACCCTGCGTGCCTCCCAAAATAAATTCCGGAGAAATGCACAAAAGAGCGGTTTTCATATTGTTTTAGAACCACCCTAAGGTTTCTGGATCGATTTGTCAAAATGTTATTGCCCGCGGACCCCTGGGACCACGGGCTGTCGGAATCAAGCGGGTTTCGCCGCCCGGTGAAATGGGCGCCGCTGCGAGCCGTCCACGGGTCGGTATCGGGACGCCGGGTGCGAACGCGGTTTGGGCGTCGCGGCGGCAGGCATGGCGGCGCGCAGGCTCGCAGGCCGGCCGCTGGATGAGGGGCGCTGAGGTCCATCCGGGGCGCCGCCAAACCCCTTGGCGGCGCCATATTTCAGTTTGCTGCCGAGAACCCGCGCAATCTGGCTCACCAGACCCCGGTCTTCACCGCTGACAAACGTGATCGCGTCCCCGGTTGCACAGGCGCGGCCGGTGCGGCCGATGCGGTGGGTGTAGGCATCGGCGGTTGCGGGAATGTCATAGTTGATCACATGCGAGACCCCGCAGACATCGATGCCGCGGGCGGCGATGTCCGTTGCCACCAGGATTTTGAAGCGGCCGTCGCGAAAGCCCTGTATCGCCTTCTGTCGGTTGTTCTGGGACAGGTTGCCATGGAGGGCGGCCGCATTATACCCCGATGCCTCGAGGTGCTGTGCTACCCGCTTTGAACGCTGCTTGGTGCGCGTGAACACGAGCACCAGCCCCGTTTCGGTGGTGTCCAAGATATTCTGCAGCAGCGCGTTTTTGGACGTCATCTCCACCGGGTAAAACGTGTGGGACACCGTCTCGGCCGGGGCCGTGTGGCCGATCTGCACCCGGATGGGCGTGCGCAGGATGTCCCGGGCCAGGGTGTTGATCTCCGCCGGCATCGTGGCCGAGAACAGCAGCGTCTGGCGGCCGGCCGGCAGGTGCTTCAATATGGCCCGGATGTCCGGCAGAAACCCCATGTCGAACATGTGGTCGGCCTCATCCAGCACCAGCACTTCGACCTTGGACAGGTTGATCGTCCCCCGCCGGACATGATCCAGCAGGCGCCCGGGGCAGGCACAGACGATATCGGCGCCTCGGCGCAAGGCATTGACCTGGGTTTGCATGCTGACGCCGCCATAAACGCTGACGCAGGCGAGCCCGGTTTTCC
Source organism: Desulfobacteraceae bacterium (assembly GCA_041310935.1). Taxonomy (GTDB): domain Bacteria; phylum Desulfobacterota; class Desulfobacteria; order Desulfobacterales; family SpSt-501; genus SpSt-501. The sequence continues at coordinate 4,088 of JBFYWS010000177.1, forward strand.
GCCCCAGCTGGCCGATGGCCTTATTGGTCTGTTCCGTCAGTTCGCGGGTGGGGGCGATAACCAGGGCCCGGACACGCCCGCGGGGTCCCGGCAGGAGGCGCTGCAGGATCGGCAACACGAAGGCGGCAGTTTTTCCGGTCCCGGTCTGGGCGAGGCCCATGACATCGTTGCCCTCCATGATGGGCGGAATAGAATCCAGTTGGATCGGCGTCGGCGACGTGTAGCCGAGCGCACGCACCCCACTCATTATTTTCGGGTCTAAATTGAATCTATCAAAACTCATCTGTGTAAAATCCTTTATCTATTTTTGGTAAGGTTAGCTTGTTGATGTTGAAAGACAACTCTGATCAGCTTCCACTTTGCTTTATACGTTCTGCACGATTAGGCCTCCAGATAACAAAAAAGCCCCTGGGATTTGGTGAAAAATCCCATGGGCTTCTGGTTCAAAACTTAAGGATTTTTAATTACAAAAAAGAATCTGTAACAGTTGAATGAAAATCAGACTACATGAATAGTCTCGTCATGTCAATTCATATTCCGGAACGCCGCGACCGGATTGCTGCCGGCTTCTCATGCGTTTTCAAAAAGCGCTTCCTTCTGGAGCAACAAGTCGGCATCATCGAAAAGCAGCTCCACGGCAACGTTTTGGCCGGAATCGTAGAACGCCACAACGGATTCGGCGATCTTGATGGCGTAGCGCTCGATGGGAAACAGGTTGGAGGTGCGCAACGCCACCACCAGGGCACTGATGCCACTGGCGATAGATCTCAAAATGACCGCGTCAGCATAGGTCTCTTCGCACAGCAGGGAAAATTTTTCTTCCCGCTGCACCGCCGGCGCGCCGTTTCTGTTTTTTCGGCCGATGGCGGCATACTCACTGATTTTGAGCCTCTTGTTGGCACCATCCTGTGAAATCAAAAATTTCTGGCGCATGGCGTTTCTCCCCTGCGGGTTTCGGGCGTTAACCAGAAAATATCCTGGAAAATGAGGCCGGTGTGAAAAGGTGACGATAAAACGTCGCAAGGGGTTCAGCTGATGCGAGGTCAGCCCCGGGCGGATTTTAGAGTTGGAGAACCCGGTGTCGGCTAAAAAGTGGGAAATAAAAAGGCGTGAAAATTTCGATGCTTAACTCTACACACAAAAACACATCCTGTCAACAGGCTTATGCGTCTGCCGCTCGAAACATTCAGTCTTGGTGCAACAGGGTGTTGAAAAACAAGCATGAGGCCGTCAGCCAAGGCGTGCGGTGTTTTGGAAAGCGCAGCATATTTTAGATATGTGAGTATTTACAAAAACCGCACAACGCTGGATCACGGCCTCAGGCGCATTTTTTCAACACTCTGGTAAACCTTTTTCGAATCCCGGCGTCTAATGTGGACAAATTCGTATCGAGTGCCTTCACCCGGCTGAACGAGGAGGTTAGCTCAAATGAAAAAGGTTGTTGGGGTGGTTCTGGTCGC
>JBFYWS010000212.1:0-11193 GCA_041310935.1 Desulfobacteraceae bacterium
TGGGGAACAGCAGGTTGCCGAGCAGCATCGCGGCAACGGCCGTGACGGCATAGGTCTCGAACAGGTCGGCCGCCATGCCGGCGCAGTCGCCGACGTTGTCGCCCACCAGGTCGGCGATGACCGCCGGGTTGCGCGGGTCGTCCTCGGGAATCCCTTTTTCGACCTTGCCCACCAGGTCGGCGCCGACGTCCGCGCCCTTGGTGAAGATACCGCCGCCAAGCCGCGCGAAGATCGAAATCAGGCTGCCGCCGAAGCCCAGGGCCACCAGCGCCACCACCGCATCGCGGCTGCTGTTGCCCATGTTGATCAGGAGAGCGTAATAGCCGGCCACGGCGACCAGCGCGAGCCCGGCCACGATCATGCCGGTCACCGAGCCGCCGCGGAACGCCAGCTGCAGGGCCGCATTGAGACCTTTTTTAGCCGCCTCGGCGACGCGCACGTTGGCGATAACCGACACGCGCATCCCGATGTAGCCCGCCAGATACGACGCCGCGGCCCCGATCAGGAACCCGATTGCCGTGGTGAGTTTCATGGTCACGGCCATGATGGCGAAAATAATGATGCCCGTAATGGCGACGCTTTTCAGCTGACGGTTCAGATAGGCAATGGCGCCTTCCGCGATGGCCCCGGAAATCTGCTGCATCCGCTCGTTGCCGGCCGGTGAGCCTTTGACCATGCCGGCCACGATGATCGCATAGAGCACGCCGACCGCACCAACAAGTGTACACACTAACGGCAAATAATTCATCCTCTCCTCCCTTACAATCCCGAAGTTGAATCGTTAAGCGTGACTGGGTTGACGTTGAACTGATTCATCCCCACCTTCGTGCCCTTGCACAGGACGGTGACTGCTGCATCCCGGGCCCGCTGAATGACCTGCGGCAGAACCGAAGCTTCATCCCGGTCGAACTGGTCCAATACGTAGCCTGCCACATCCTGACCGGTCCCGGAGCGCCCGATGCCCACGCGCAGGCGCACGAAATCGCCCCCGCCGAAGGCCTCGATCACCGACCGTATGCCATTGTGTCCGCCATGCCCTCCTTTCTCTTTTATTTTTAAGCGACCGAAAGCCAAGTCGATGTCATCGTGGATGACCAGTACGTCTTGGCGAGATATTCGAAAAAAATCTGAAAGGTTGCGCAACGGTGGTCCGCTGCGGTTCATGAACGCCAGGGGTTTTGCCAAGATCACCTCGCTGGTGTCGATTCGGCCCCGCCCGAAAACGGCGTCGAACTTCTCCCGGGACGCGTCGATGGCGAACTCCTGTGCGATTCGGTCCAGCACCGCGAACCCGATGTTGTGACGGGTCGTGCGGTATTTCGGACCCGGGTTGCCGAGCCCGACCACTAGCCGCAGCCTCCCCTCCGGATCGCCTTGCAAACCATCCATCCCCATCGCCACTCCCGGCTGAAAAGCCCGTTCCCCGCCTGTGTTTCAACCGGGCCGCGGAAAAGAGCCTCCGGCCTGCCGGGGGCGTTGCGCTTATTCGGCGGCCGCGTCGGCCTCCCCCGGCTTCTCGGCCTCCGCACCCTCCACCACTTCGGCGGCGGCTTCGGCCGGGGTCGGCTCCGCCTTCGGGCTGACGACGGTCAGCACGGTGTAGTTGCCGCCCGGGGGCAGTTCCGCGCCACTCGGAAGCGCGATGTCGTTCACGTGCAGGGTGCCGCCGATGCCCAGCTCGGTCACGTCGACCTCTAACGCTTCGGGCATTTCGCTCGGCAGGCACAGGACCGCGATCTCGCGCTCGATGATCTGGAGCATCCCGCCGTCCTCCTCGCCCTTGGCCTTGCCCCGGATGACCACCGGCACCATGACCCGCAGTTTGCGGTTCAGGTCGATTTCATAAAAATCGACATGCAGAAACTTCCCGCTCACGGGATTTCGCTGCAGTTCCTTGACGACGGCAGGCTTGGCACCGCTGCCACCCTCCAGGTTGAGGGAGAATATCGTCCGCCGGATGTTGCCTTTCTGCACGACATGCTCGAAATCCCTGGCAATGACGGCCAGCATGACCGGCGGTGTAACCGGCCCGTAAAGTACGGCGGGGATCATGCCCTGCCCTCTCAATCTGCGGGCGGGGCCGTTGCCCGTCGTCGTCCGAAGCGTAGCGCTCAATTCTAGCTGTTTCAAAAGGAAATCCTCCTTGACGGTTGAAATATAAATAGTAACTGCTCAGGTGTTTAGGCGAAAGGCTGAAGGCTATAAGACATCTCACAAAGCACGAATCAGCCATTCAGGACCTTTTCGGTTTCTACGACCATTGGTTCAATAGCCTACTCAAATGCCCGAAGTCTTGTGCAATCACGTATGGTTTGTCCCTGAAAGCCTTCAGTCTTCAGTCTATCTACCTTAGTAATTACTTTCAAACAAACAGCGAGGTCACGGAATCCCCGCGGTAACTGCGAATGATCGCCTCCCCCACCAGATCGGCGATCGACAGGACCTTGATTTTGGCGCACGCCTGTGCGTGCGGCCGCAACGGAATGGTGTCGGTCACCACGATGCTTTTCAGCACCGAGCCCTGGATCCGCTCCACCGCTGGACCGGAAAGGACCGGGTGGGCGATGCAGGCATGAATTTCCCGGGCGCCTTCCAGGGAGAGCGCTTCGGCCGCCTCGACGAGGGTGCCGGCGGTGTCCACCATGTCGTCCAGGATCACAGCCACCTTGTCCCGCACGTTGCCGATGACGGCCATGGCCTTGGCCTGGTTCGGCGCGGAACGCCGCTTGTCGATGATGGCCAGGTCGGCATCCAGCCGTTTCGCGAAGGCCCGGGCCCGCTCGACGCCGCCCGCATCGGGCGAAACGATGGCCAGGTCGCGGTCAAACAGGCCGCGGATGTACTTGATCAGCACCGGCGCGGCAAACAGGTTGTCCACCGGTATGTTAAAAAAACCCTGGATCTGGCCCGCGTGCAGGTCCATGGTGATAACCCGGTGGGCGCCGGCCACGGTCAGCATGTCCGCCACCAACTTGGCGCTGATCGGCACCCGGGGCGCCACCTTCTTGTCCTGCCGCGCGTAACCGTAGTACGGTATGACGGCCGTGACCCGGCGGGCCGAAGAGCGCTTGAACGCATCGATCATCAGCAGGAGCTCGACCAGGTTGTCGTTGACCGGCGAGCAGGTGGATTGAATGACGAAAACGTCCTTCGCGCGCACGTTTTCGTGAATCTCGATCTGGATTTCGCCGTCGCTGAAGGTAGTCACCTTGGCACCCCCCAGCGGCAGATTCAGGTGCTCACATATTTTTTGAGCCAGCGCCGGGTTCGAATTCCCCGCAAAAATGACCACCCCGTTGTCCATTATTCAAACCTCGGCATGTTCGGTTCGGTTTGACCATGCGCCCATCTCAACTGGCTGGGGCGGGAGGATTCGAACCTCCGAATGCAGGAACCAAAGTCCTGTGTCTTACCACTTGACGACGCCCCAGTATAAACTCACACCTCCACCACCCGGCTTCCTCAGGAAGGCGGTTCGGGGTCTATTGTTCCTGAACCAACTGGACCGGGTCAAGCAGCAGGTCGGCCAGGAACAGACGCCATCCGGGCTCCTGCGGCATGGAAGCCGCCGCGGTTCGGGCGTCATCCGCGCCCCTGAAAAGACCGAAAACAGTAGCCCCACTGCCGGACATGAGCGCCCCCACCGCGCCATGCCGGATCAGCAGACGCTTGATGGATGCCAGCTCCGGGTGCAGAGTCAGCGTAACCATCTCGAGATCATTACATAAGTGGCGCGCAGGGTGGAACGCTTCTTTTTTTAAACGTGCTTTTGTAAGTTGTTTTTGACAGTTTGTCAATCGCAAATTAAGATTCTGGTAAACCGCCCGGGTCGAAACGATAAGCGCCGGTGAGACCAAGAGGAGGTGGAACCGCGGCAGGCGCGGGCAGGGTTCCAGGATGTCCCCGATCCCGGAGGCGAGCGCCGGGGTCTGAAAAATGAAGAAGGGCACATCCGCCCCGAGGGTGCGCCCGAGGGCCATCAGTTTGCGCCGGGAAAAGGGGAAACCGTGCAGGTGATTCAGCCCCATCAGCACGCTGGCCGCGTTGCTGCTTCCGCCCCCCAGGCCGGCCGCCACCGGAATGCGTTTCTCGAGCGCGATCGCAACCCCCGGCTCACGACCCAGCGCATCGAAGAATACCTGAGCTGCGCGAAAGGCCAGATTCGTTTCATCCCGAGGCAGCGCAGGGTCCGAGCACCGCAACGTGACGGGCCCCGGGGCGGGGCGCAAGCGAATCTCGTCCCAGAGGCCGACGCGGCACATCAGGGAGAGCAGATTGTGGTAGCCGTCCGGCCGCTTGCCGGTAACGCGCAAAACCAGGTTGATCTTGGCGGGGGACAGGACGCGAACGATCATCGCGGGTGCCGCCCGGAAAGAGGCATCACCCTCTTTCCTTCACGTATAGGATACGCAAATCGTAAAGAATGCTTTTCAGCATGGCCTCCTCGTCCGGCGTCAGGTTGGCAACGGTTTTCTGCTGGAGCATGCTCAGGATGTCGATGGTCTGCTTCGCCATGGCAAGGTTTTTTTCCGCTTTGCCGGAAACCGGGTCTTCAATGATGCCCAGATGAACCAGGGCCGAGGCGTTCAGTGAGGCGATGAAGGTCGGAAAATTGATTTCAGGCAGTGGCGTGGGGGGCGGCTCGGCGCCGGCGGTGGATGGGTCTTCCGGCTTCCGGTCTTGGGTTTCGGCCGGACTCGGCTCCTCCGGCGGGGTGGGCTGTCCCTCCTGGGCAAACATCCGGCGGTCTTTGACCGAAAAGCCTTTTTCCTGCTCTGGCATAGCGCCTCCTGCGGAAGAGTTGAGATGGTTGGTTCACTCTATGAAAAATGCGCCCGTTGTCAAGACGCTTACTCTTTCACCTTGCCGAACGCGAACTTGCCGATCAACCCCTCGATGTCGAGCACCGGCTCGGTTTCGATGATCATATCGCCCGGTTTCAGGATCTTGTCCGACCCCCCGGGCGACAGCAGAATATATTTGTCCCCCAGCAGCCCGGCGGTCTTGACCGAGGCGATGACATCATCGCCGAGAACGATCGCCTCCTTGACCTTCAGGCGCACCATCGCCATCTGGTCCTTGGGGTCCAGGGCGATGGAGTCCACCTGCCCCACCTGCACGCCGGCGATTTCCACCTGGGCGCCCGCCCTGAGCCCGGTGACCGATTTGAAGCGCGCGTTCAGCATGTAGGTCTTATCGCCCAGCACCTCGATCTCGCCCAGGCGTATGGTGAGATACCCCACGCAGATGATCCCGAGCAGGACAAATACGCCCACCCCCAATTCAACCGATGATTGTTTCATTTATTCACGCTCCACTCAGTTCTCAGGGAATCGCGGCTGGGAGCCGCTCCCACAGAAAAACAAACTTTAATTGCGGCATTCGTAAAACATGGCCTGCGTCTGCCCGGCCGCGGCGATCAGCTCGTCTAACCCGATGCCCTGCTGTGCCTGGGCAACACCCGCGCTCACGGAGTAGCAGAACCCTTTGACGGGTTCGATCGCGCCGAAGAGCGCGTGGCTTCGCATGGTCCGGGCGAGCTTGCGGCAGAAGTCCCGGGCCTGGTCCTCGTTGGTGTCCGGCAAGACCACGAGGATTTTGTTGATGTCGAACCGGAAGCAGGTGTCGGTGATGTAGGTGCTCTGGGTCACGTGGTTGGCAAAAACCTTGAACACCGTCTGGCCGACCACGTGGCCCGCGATCCGGTCCACGTCCTCCAGGTTGTCCATGGCCAGCAGCACGATCGAAAAAGGGATCTGGTAGCGCTGCAGCCGGCTCATCTCCTGCAGCAGGCGGTTCTGCCCGATCGACTGGGAGGCGATCCCGGTCAGGTCGTCGCGGGGGCTCTCGAGGCCCTGGATGAAATTCTTCACCTCCGGGGCGGTCGCCTCCTGAATCTCATCCGGGCCGCCCTCGAAGACGATCCGGCCCTCGTCGAGCATCGCCACGCGCTGCGAGATGAAAAAGATGTCCGGGATTTCGTGGCTGACCACCACTCCGGTAAAGCCGAAACGCCGCTGGTAGTCCAGGATCATGCTATGGACCGCGTTTTTGCGGATGGGGTCGAGCCCGGTGGTCGGCTCATCGAACAGGACGATCTCGGGGTCGGTCACCAGGGCCCGGGCGAGCGCCACCCGCTTTTTCATGCCGCCCGAGAGCTGGGCCGGGTACTTTTGCTCGACGTCGTGCAGATCGAGCTGGTGCAGCTTGTCGCGCACGCGCCGATTCACCTCGTCCGGAGACAGGGCATTGCGCTCCTTGAGCGGGAGGGCCACGTTTTCGTATACGTTCATAAAGTCGAAAAGGGCCGTGTCCTGAAACACATAGCTGAATTTGCTCCTCAGCGCCTTACGTTCGGCCGGGGTCATCGCCGCACGCAGCCTGCCGTCGAACAGGATCGCACCCCCGTCGGGCTCTAACAGACCGATGACGTGCTTGAGCAGGACACTCTTGCCCGAGCCGCTCTTGCCGATAATGGCGGTGATCTCCCCCCGGTAGATGCTCAGGTTGACCCCGTCGAGCACGCGGTTGGCACCCAGGGTCTTGGCGACGTCTTGAAGTTGAATCAGGGGCGATCGGGTCATGGGGCCAATACGTCAGAGCAAAAAAGTGGTTAATACATAGTCGGTGACCAGGACCAATACACAGGAGATCACCACCGCACTCGTGGTGGAGATGCTGACCCCCTTGGCGCCGAACTCGGCCCGGGTGTGCGTGAAATAGCCCTGGAAGCAGCAGACCGTGACCACCACCACGGCGAAGACGATGGACTTGATAAACCCGCCGATGATATCGCTCATCTCGACGTTCGACTGCGCCCGGGCGAAGTAGAAGGCGGGGTTGATGCCTAAGAGAACCGAGCCCGACAAGTACCCGCCGTAGAGCCCGACGACGTCAAACAGGGCGGTGAGCAGCGGAAAGCAGATCAGCGCGGCGGCGATGCGGGGACTGACGAGAAACCGCATCGGGTTGATGTCCATGGTCCGCAGGGCGTCGATCTGCTCCGATATCCGCATGATGCCGATCTCCGCGGTCATGGAGGACCCGGCCCTGGCGATGACCATGATGGCCGTGAGCACCGGCCCCATCTCGCGCACCAGGGAGAGCGCCACGGCCGCGCCGAGGGCGGATGTGGAGCCGTATTTCACGAGGGCGTAATAGCCCTGGAGTCCGAGCACCATCCCGGTGAACGCGCCGGTCAGACAGATGACGAAAACGGACTTCATGCCGATGAAATAGATCTGCTGCCGGATCTTGTCGAACTGGAAGGGCGGCTGAAAAATCAGCACGAACCCCCACATGAAAAAGAGAAAGAGGCGCCCGAGGTGCTGGGTGAAATCCAGGACTTCGCGACCGATGGCGGCGATGGGGCTTTTCAGTGTGACAAGAATGGCCATACGTGGTAAAGATACCCGGTTTTAAACACCATAGTTAACCAATACTTATTATTCGACCGCACATCTAAAGTCAAGCCGGGAAAACCGGCACCTGCGGCGGTGCCTCGCCCGCCGGCGCGGCCGCTGCGGCAGGCACGTTTTTTTTGGTAACGACTCAGGTAGATAGTCTGAAGAGACGATTTCCATGATTCGAGCGGAAAACATCAGCAAGAGCTACGGCGGCCGATCCCTGTTCGACCAACTGAGCTTCACTCTCAATTCCCGCGAACGGCTGGGGCTCGTCGGCCGCAACGGCCACGGCAAGACCACCCTCTTCCGGCTGATCGCCGGTGAGGAGTCGCCGGATTCCGGCGCCCTCGTTATCCCCAAAAACTACCGCACCGGCTATGTCAAGCAGGCCCTGGTGTTTTCGCGGCCATCGGTTCTGGAAGAAGCCATGACAGCCCTGCCGCCCACCGAACGCGATCACCACTGGAAAGCGGAGAAGATTCTGGCCGGCCTGGGCTTCTCGAAAACCGACCTCGACCGCCCCCCGGCTGAATTCTCCGGCGGGTTTCAGGTGCGCCTCAACCTCGCCAAGGCCCTGGCATCCGAGCCGGATCTGCTCCTGCTCGACGAGCCGACGAACTTTCTCGACATCACCTCCATCCGCTGGATCGAACGGTTCCTCGTCGCCTGGCCGCGGGAGCTCATGGTGATCACCCATGACCGCAGCTTCATGGACCGGGTGGTCACCCATGTCATGGGCATCCATCGCCAGAAGGTCCGCAAGATTGCCGGCACGACCGAAAAATACTACGCCCAGATCGCCCAGGACGAGGAGATCCACGAAAAGACCCGTCTCAACGACGAGCGCCGCCGCAAAGAGGTCGAGCTGTTCATCTCGCGCTTCCGCGCCAAGGCCCGGTTGGCCGGCCTGGTGCAGTCCCGCGTCAAGGCCCTGCAGAAGATGGAGAAGAAAAACAAGCTCGAGAAACTGAGAGATCTCGAGTTCGCTTTCCGCGAAAAGCCGCTCTCCGGAAAGCACACGCTCTCGGCCCGGCACGTCGGGTTCGCCTATGCGCCCGAGACGCCGCTCATTCGCGATGTCAGCCTCACCATCATGACCGGCGAGCGCATCTGCATCGTGGGGCCGAACGGCAAGGGCAAGACGACACTGCTGCGGATCCTGGCCGGCGAGCTCGCCCCGCAGTCCGGCAAAGTGGTTTACCACCCGGCCATCCAGAAAGGCTTCTTCGAGCAGACCAATGTAAGTCACCTGATCGACAGCCGGACGGTCGAGGAGGAGATCCTCTATTCCGACCCGGGGGTCGACCGGCAGATGGCCCGCGACATCTGCGGCGCCATGATGTTCCCGGGCGACGACGCCCTCAAAAAAGTCGCGGTGCTCTCCGGCGGGGAGAAGAGCCGGGTGGTCCTGGGCAAGATCCTGGCGACCCCAGTCAACCTGCTGCTGCTCGACGAGCCCACCAACCACCTCGACATGGAATCCTGCGATGCACTGCTCGAGGCCATCGACAGCTTCGACGGCACGGTGATCCTGGTCACCCACAACGAGATGTTCCTGCATGCGCTCGCCGAGCGGCTGATCGTGTTCCGGGAGGACGGCATCGAGCTCTTCGACGGCACCTACCAGGAGTTTCTCGAAAAGGGCGGCTGGCAGGACGAAAAAGCACCGCGCGCAACGGAGGCCGCAGCCGACGGCGAGCCGGCTGAAAACCTGAAAGCCGCCCGCAAGGAACTGCGCCGACAGCGCGCGGAGATCCTCGCGCGCCGACAGCGCAGCCTCAAGCCGCTGGAGGACGAGATGCGGCGGCTTGAGCGCGACATCGAAGGGCGGGACGCCGAAATGGCGAGTCTGACGCAGGCGATGCAGACCGCTTCCGAAAACCGCGACGGCGCCCGGATCGCCGAAATTTCCCAGTCCATTCACGCCGGCCAGAAGGCGATCGACCGCCTGTTCGATGCTCTCGACCGGGCCACCCGCGACCACGAGAAGCGGGTCGCCGGCTTCGACCGGGAGTTAGAAGAGATCGACATGACCGCCGCCGGTCTGGAAGGCAAAGAAACCGGGAATTGATTTAGGTCAATCCGTTTTACCGGGATCTGGGCTATGTTGAGGACGAACTCATCAACCCGTCCATAACAACAGATAAGGAGGTTATGCATGTTTTGCTATCAATGTGAACAGACGGCCAAAGGCACCGGCTGCACCGTGCTGGGCGTTTGCGGTAAACAGCCGGAGGTTGCTGCTCTTCAGGACCTGCTGCTCTACACGCTCATGGGGCTTTCGCAGGTTGCGGTCGCGGGCCGCAAAGTGGGGGTGTCGGACCCGGACGTCAATGTCTTTACCGTCAAAGCGGCCTTCTCGACCTTGACCAATGTGGATTTCGACCCTGACCGTTTCCTCGTCTTGATTACCGAGGCCGCCGGGAAGCGTGACCGGCTCAAGGCAACGGTCAAAGCCGCCGGAGGAAAGAATGATTTTTCCGAGGGGGCTTCCGCCTTTGTTCCAAAGACCACCGTGGAGGAATTGATCAAGCAGGCCGAGCCGTTCGGCTTGAAATCCTATCCCGCTGCCACTCCGGACATCCTCTCTTTGATGCACACCGTCCTCTTCGGCATTAAAGGAGTGAGCGCCTATGCGGACCACGCCCTGATTCTCGGGCAGCAGGATGACTCGGTGTTTGCATTTGTCCATGAAGGCCTGGCAGCCATTCAGAGGGCGGATTTGAGCCTAGACGATTGGGTGGCTCTGGCCCTCAAGTGCGGTGCCGCCGCGCTCAAAGCCATGGAGCTGCTGGATGCAGGCAACACCGGCACATACGGCCATCCGGTGCCGACCAACGTCCCATTGGGCCACAAGAAAGGCAAAGCCATTCTTGTGTCCGGCCATGACCTGAAAGACCTTGAAGCGCTTCTTAAACAGACCGAAGGCAAAGGCATCACCATATACACCCATGGGGAGATGCTGCCCACCCATGGGTATCCGAAATTGAAAAAATATAACCATTTCTACGGACATTATGGAACGGCCTGGCAAAATCAGATCAGGGAATTCCCGGGCTTCCCCGGGGCCATTCTCATGACGACCAACTGTATCCAAAGACCCAAGATCGAATATAAGGACAATCTCTTCACCAGCGGCATGGTCGGCTGGCCCGGCATTCCGCATGTATCCGACCTGAATTTTAAACCGGTCATCGACAAAGCGCTCTCCATGCCTGGTTTTCAAGAGGATAAAAACGGCAAAGAAGTGACCGTCGGATTCGCCCGGAACGCCGTTCTGGGAGTGGCGGACAAGGTGGTGGGGGCGGTCAAATCCGGAGCCATTCGGCATTTCTTTCTGGTGGCAGGCTGCGATGGGGCCAAACCGGGACGAAACTATTACGCCGAATTTGTGGAAAAGGTTCCAAAGGACTGTGTGGTGTTGACCTTGGCGTGCGGCAAGTACCGCTTCTTCGACAAAGAGCTTGGCGATATCGGCGGCATCCCCCGCCTGCTGGATGCCGGTCAGTGCAATGATGCCTACTCGGCCGTCCAGATTGCCTCGGCTCTCGCCAAGGCGTTCAATGTGCCGGTGAACGGCCTGCCGCTTTCGATGATTTTGTCCTGGTACGAGCAGAAAGCGGTTTGTATCCTCCTGGCGCTGCTGCACCTTGGCATCAAGGGCATCCGCCTGGGGCCGTCGCTGCCGGCGTTCATAACCCCCAACGTGCTCGACGTGCTGGTGAAAAACTTTGACATAAAACCAATCGGCACAGCGGATGGGGATTTGAAGGCGATCCTGGGCTGA
>JBFYWS010000227.1:0-3050 GCA_041310935.1 Desulfobacteraceae bacterium
GCCCGGTGGACCTCACGGCGGACATCCCACGCGAAGCCGATGAGATAGAAGCCTTGATGAGCAGATGACTTCGCTGAAAGCAGGTTAGGGCGCGGGGCGCTATCCTGCTCGCTTATGAAGAGTCGCCTTTGTGGGAGTGGCTACCAGCCACGATATCATCGCGGCAAGATGCCGCTCCCACAGAAAAGCATATAACTTCCTTGGAAGGCCGATTTCGGCGTTGAACTTCATCTTGTTGGTATCTATGCAAAACCAAAATACTCTTCAGGCAGCCAGGCACACATGCGCAAACATCTTGTTTTAGTGGGCGCAGGCCACGCCCACATGACGGTCCTGAAACACCTGAGCGACTTCACGGCGGCCGGCCACCGCGTCACGGTGATCGGTCCCGGCCCCCTTCACTATTACTCCGGAATGGGTCCCGGCATGCTCTCCGGCATTTACCGACCCGAGGAGATCCGCTTCAACGTGAAGCAAATGGCAATCTCCCGGGGGGCGAGCTTCATCGAGGATCTGGTCGTCCGGGTGGACCCGGCCCGAAAAGAGCTGCAGCTGCAAGGCGGGGAGCGTGTCGCCTACGACATCGCCTCCTTCAACACCGGCAGCGGTGTAGCGGTGGACGAACGGATTGCGACACACGCGGCGGTGGTTCCGGTCAAGCCGATCGAAACGCTTCTCGACGCCCGCAACCGGATCATCAATGCGCTCACGCAGCAGAAGCTATCCATCGTGGTGGCCGGCGGCGGACCGGCCGGCCTGGAGATTGCCGCCAACCTGCGGCGACTGGTGAAGGATGAATCGGGGGCGGCTGAGATCATCCTGGTTGCAGGCGAACGTTTGCTGGCCGGATTCGACCCGGGGGTGCGCCGCAAAGCGGAGCGCGGCCTTTCTCGTCTGGCCATCACCTTGATCGAGGGCCAAAAGGTCGACAGCGCCGCCGGCCGAGCCGTCCGGCTGACATCGGGCGAGTCCCGTCCCTGCGACTTCCTGTTTATGGCCGTCGGGGTGAAGCCCTCATCTCTTTTTCGCGATTCGGGCATCCCAACCGGGGAGGACGGCGGCCTTTTGGTGAACCGATTTCTTCAGTCGGTGGCGCATCCGGAGATTTTCGGTGGCGGGGACTGCGTCTGCTTTGCGCCTCGGCCGCTGGCAAAGGTGGGCGTCTACGCCGTCCGCCAGAACCCGGTGCTGCTGCAGAACCTGAGAAGCGCTCTCGGCGGCGGGGATCTGGTTGCTTTCACTCCCCAGAAAAGCTACCTCCTGGCCTTCAACATGGGCGACGGCACCGCTATCGTACGGTGGCAAGGTGTTGTGTTCGATGGCTGGTCCGGCTTTGCTCTGAAGGACTATCTGGACCGGCGCTTCATGAAGATGTTCCAGGAATGACGCCGCGCGTCAGGGCACCATCCTCGCCGCTGCGAATGCGGATTTCCTGCTGCGGGAAGGGGATCTCGATCCCTGCCTTCTTGAACTCCTCGAATATCGCAAAATAGAGATTGCTCTTGACCACTTTTTCCGGTTGATGGCGGACATCGATGCAGACCGCAAGCTCGAAATTAAGCGCGCTGTCGGCAAACGCGGTGAACAGCACCTTGGGATTGTCGTGCCGGGACACCGTAGGCTCCTTTTGGGCCGCCTCCATCAGGATTCGCTCGACCTGTTTCGGGTCCGAGCCGTAGGACACCCCCACGGGCAGGGAGATCCAGATCATCGGCGAGGATAGCGTGTAGTTGATGATGGTGTTGGACACCAGGTTGGAGTTGGGCAACAAATATTCCACGTTGCCGCGCGTCCGTACCCGGGTCGACAGGGCATGGATGTCCGTGATCATGCCGATGGCATCTTCGACCTTGATCCAGTCGCCCTTGCGCACCTTGCCCCCGAAAATGATGCTGAACCCGGAGATCAGGTTGGCGGCCATGCTCTGGAGGCCAAGGCCGATGCCGACGCCGATGGCGCCGGCGAACACGAGCAGAAAACCGAAGTCCACCCCCACCGTGTCGAGGGCGATCAGGAGACCCACCCCGAAGAAGACCAGCCGGATGATGGTGTTGACGGCATAGCCCGGGCCTTGTTCGACCCCGAAGGCCGGATAGACCTTGTAGTCCAGGTAGGCCTGCAGCAAACGGGACGCATAGGTGAAAAAGAAAAGGACCAACAGCGCCTTGATCACGACCCAGATCGTGATGCCGGTCTTGCCGACCTTGAGCACCGGGAATGAGAGCACGCGCTCGATTGGGTCCAGGAGGCCGATCATGTCCAGCAGCAAGGCCGCGGCTGCCACGGCGGTTGCGTACATCAAAAAAGAGCGTACGGAGTCGACCAGGAACTGCGCGGAGTCCTCGTCTGCGGTGATCTTTTCGGCCCAGCGATGCAGCCAGATGCGCAGCATATGGTAAACGAGGCTGAGCAGGATCAGAGCGCCCGCCGTGGACCAGATTTTCACCAGCAGCAGGCTGCCGATCTCGCGGAAACCGAAGCACCACAGCAGCGCCAGCACAAACGAAACGCCGATCAGGGGATAGTAGTAACGGTTAAGAATCCGCACGTAATTCTGGTAGCTGCGGTAGGGCAGGGGGGGCAGGAAGGAGAGCAGCGCCCGCTTGTTGAGCATCAGCAGCAGGAACACGCAGACCACCGACACGGAGATGGCGAACTGCAGGAAAGCGAGAACGTCCCTGGGGAAGCGAAAGGCCTTGGCGGTCCAATACAGCACGATGCCGGTCAGCACATAGAGCAAGACCAGCCGGGTGATCTGGAACACCTTCTTGCCGTGGGCCGCGGTGACCTTGAACAGGTCGCGGGTCAGCAGCTCCCGCAATAGGCCGATCGTCAGCGCGGACAGTGACCACAGCAGGAGAAGGTCGCCGATGAGTGTGAACCAGACGGCCTTGTACGTGATCATGGCGCCGATGGCCGAATAAACCGTGAGCAGCAGCAGCGGGATGGCCGCCGCCACCACCACCCGCAAGGCGGCCATGAAGAAGGGGTACAGCGGCTCCGGGATGCGGTTGCGAACCGGCTGAATGGCCGATGCGATCCGCTGCATG
>JBFYWS010000259.1:0-11596 GCA_041310935.1 Desulfobacteraceae bacterium
CGCATCTGCGGCAGGCCTTGATGACGTTGGCGGTGCCCGTGACGTTGGTGCGGTGGTAATCGCGGTAGGGCCCCCAGGGCGGCGGTTTGGCGGCCGTGTGGTAGACCACGTCCGCGCCGCGGCAGGCCTGTTCGACGGCCCTGGCGTCGGCGATGTCGCCCTGGGTCTGCTCCACCGCGAGCAGCGTCAACGCCGGGTGCGGGCGGCGCGAAAAACTGCGCACCCGGTCCCCGCGGGCGGCGAGGATGCGCACGATGGCCGTGCCGAGGAACCCTCCGCCACCGGTGACGAGCGCGCATTCCGAGTCATGAGGCGTTGCGGTCATGGTGTGCGTCCGTTTTGCGGGGCTGCCGGATGCCCTTGGGCTTGACCTGCTTCTGCACCCAGACGGCCAACTGCTCCCGGAAGATCTTCGCGTTGTGACGGATGTCCACCGGGAAGGCGTCGTGGAAGAGAATGATCCGGATCCCCTGCGTGATCTCGTGCGCCTGGGCCAGTTTCAGCAGCGCCGCGCGCACGGCCTTGCGGTCGATTCGCGGCGGGTTTTTCCTGAGCTCGACGCAGATCACCGGCACTTGGTTGGTGCGGGGCCCGATGCCGACCAGGGCGCTGCGGTGGACCGCGGGGTGAGTGTTGAAAATGCTCTCACACGGGATCGTGTAGAGGGTGCCGCCGGTGGTGATGACCCGCTGGCTCTTGCGGCCGCAGAACCAGATCCGGCCTCTCTTGTCCATCCAGGCCAGGTCCCCCATGCGGTGCCACACCTCGCCGTCCTCGGGTATTTTCGCCAGGGAATCGGCCAGCGGGTTTTCATAATATCGGGGGCTGACGAGCCCGCCTTTGACCGTGATCTCGCCGATGTCCCCCTGGGGCACCTGCAGCTCCTCCGACCACCTGCGGATCGGCTCGTCGCTGATGGCGATGATGCGAATTACAGTGTCGCCGATCGGCTGGCCGACGCAAATGCCGAAGCCCTTCTCCGTGAGCGGTCGGGTCTCCGACAGGATCTCGCGACCGAGGATCGAGGCAATGGGCACGGCCTCGGTGGCCCCGTAGGGGGTGTGGATCTGCGCGCCGTCTGCCAGCAGCCCGGAGAAAAGCTCGATTGTGCGCGCCTGGACCGGCGCGCCGGCGGAGATGACCCGCTTCAGGGAGGGCAGGCGGATGCCCTGCTGGCGGCCATAGGCGCCGACCCGCTCGAGCAGCGCCGGGGAGGCGAACATGTTCGTGACGCCCTGGTTCTCGATTGCCTCGATGATGCGCTTCGGGTCCGCCTGCGCGGGCCGGGTGGGGTCCATGTCGGGCACCACCGCCGTGACCCCCAGGGCCGGGTAGAAAAGGGCGAAGAGCGGAAACGTGGAAAGATCGACCTCATCGGCGCTGACGTCGAGGTGCGTGCGGATCTGGTGAAGCTGGGCCTCGAAGTTTCCGTGGGTATAGACGGCGCCCTTGGCCGGTCCGGTGCTGCCGGTGGTGAACAGGATGGCCGCCATGTCGCCCGTCCGGGTCTTTGCGGCCGCAAAGGGCGTCCACTCCCGGGCGCGCAGCTGCGTGAGCGTCGGGCCGCCCCAGAACCAGCGGCGGCCCACGGTGACCCGGTAGCGCACGGTTTTGAAGGTTTTCCGGAAAACGGAACACACTGCATGCGCCAAAGGGATGCCGACGAAGGCCTGGGGCCTGGTTGAGCGGAAACATGCGAGCATGCGGCGGATCCCCATGCCGGGGTCGACGACCACCGGCACCGCACCCACCTTGAAGATGGCGAAGATGAGGGAAAAGAAATCGAGGCCCGGCCGCACCATCAGGATGGTGCGCGTGCCCAAACCGATTCCGGTTTTGAGCAGCCCGTGGGCGATTTGGTCGGACTCCCGGTCGAGTTGCTGGAAGCTCAGGTGAGCATAGGCGACGCGGCCCGCGGCATCGCGGCCGGCCGGGCAGACCACGGCGCGTTTGAAGGGGTGGGCCTGCGCCATGTGTGCCAGGTGGCAGGCCACATTCACGTTAACGTCGGCTGAATCGGTCGTCTCGATCATCGTGCCTGGTTGCGAAAGGGGTGGTTACGACTCAGCTGTTTGAGATTTCTAATAACTACGAAATGCGCGAACTACGCGAAAGTTCGCAACTACTCAGGTGCTTAGGCTGAAGACTGAAGGCCATAATGATCGCGCAGGTCTTATCCCCTTGAGTAGCTGCATTGCTTGTGGCCTTTGTCCTTAACCAGTAGTTTGGATTCCCTTTTCGCGCCTTTCGCGTATTTCGTAGTTCCTTTTTCTCCATTCATCACGGCCGATTGGGGCAGCCTACTATAGACGCTGCCGGTTTTCAATCAGGGCAGGGGGTGGCGGTTCAGAAAATCCAATACCCGGGCCGTGACCGGCTCCGGAACGTCTTCGAGCACATAGTGGCCGGCCTCCGGGAACCGGTGGACCTCGGCGGCCGGGAATCGCCGCCGCCACTCGGCGAGGTAGTCGGTGTCGAAGACAAAATCCTTCTCGCCCCAGCAGATCAGCATCGGTTTGTCCGCCAGCTGCTGCAGGCCGTCATGCACCTGCCGGGCGATGGCAAAGCTCGGGTCCTGGGGGGTCAGCGGAATGTCCTGCACGAACTTCAGGGTCGCCCGGCGGTTGTCCCAGCTGTTGTAGGGCGCGAGCAGACCTTTGCGTACCGCTGGGCTCAGTCCCCTGGCGGAGGCCGTGCGGGCCGCACCCCGGGCGAACAGGTTCAAACCCAGCACCGCCGGCACGGCGAACAGCGGCGTCCTGCGGATCAGCCGCAATGCCAGCGGCAGGGGCTTGCCCCCGGGCTTGAGAAATGCCGCCGTGTTCAGGACGATCAGCCGGGTGATGCGGCGGACGTCCCTCAGGGCATACGCTGCGCCGATCATTCCGCCCCAGTCGTGCAGCACCAGGGTGATGTCCCGGGTAAGACCGAGATGCGCGAGCAGGGCTTCGAGATCATCCACCCGGTTCTTGAGCCGATAGGCATAGGCGCTGGGCCGGGGTGTGTCCGAAAGGCCGCAGCCGATGTGGTCCGGCGCCACCGCCCGGTAGCGGTCCGAGAGCCCCTGGATCAGCTCCCGAAAATAAAACGACCAGGTGGGATTGCCGTGCAGCATGACCACCGGCTCGCCCCGCCCCTCGTCGACGTAGTGCATGCGGAAGCCGTTCACGTCCGCATAGCGGGATGTGAACGGGTAGAGGTGGCGGAAGGGGGCGAGGTCGATGGGACGTGTTTTCACCTGAGTTGTGCGATCCTTGTTCTATGTTTTTACAATGACCCGCTGGGGTCTGCCGTCCGCATGGGCCGCCGCAAAAGCCACCTCGGCTTCGACAACGCCCCCCGGGGTTTCGATAACCCTCTTATAGGCAGCGCCGGTTATCTCTGTCGTGGGGCACTGTCTTCCGGGGCTTTCCGGCAATATCTGAGCGGCCCTGCTGCCGTTGCGACGGCCGGCGCAGAGATTGCGGCGGCCCATGCGGACGGCAGACCCCATCGGGACTTGATGCGCATCGACAGAATCGCTCAATTAAAGGTGCCTACCAGTTCACCCCCAGCATGAGACAGTTCAGCCCGCTGCCGATGCCGAGTAGCCCCACCAGGTCGCCCGGGGACAGGAATCCGCGCTCCTCAGCGATGGCGGCCGTGATCGGCAGCGAGACGGTGCCGATGTTGCCGAGGTAGCGAAAGGTGGTGAAGTCGCGCTCTGGCGGCATCCCGATGGCGTCCAGGATGGTGCGCTGGTGAGTGGCGCCCACCTGGTGGCAGATGATCTTGTCGGGCTTCTGCGGACCAAGCGCAAGCGCCTGGCGGAACTCCCGGAAGGTATCGATTCCTAATGCCACGCCGTTTTGCAGCACCTTGGCCGAGTCCGTCTCCGCCATGTGGCCGGTGCCGCCGGGGATGCCGGTGTCCGGTCCCCAGGTGCAGAGGCGATGGTGCTCGGGCGCGCTGCGGGCGACCCCGCCGATCAAGCGATGCCCCGTGGGCGCGAGGGATGCGTCCGTCAGGAGAACGGCGACTGCTCCGGAACCGCCGGTCAGGGTCGCGATCGTCTTGCGCAGGACGTCCATGCTCTTTTCTCGCAGCAGCCGCTCGATCGTGAGGCCGACGATCTCGCGCGCCGATTCGCAGGCCACCACCAGTCCGGCCTGCACCTGGCCGAGCTCGATGGCGTTCGCGACCTGCACCATGCCGTTCAGGACACCGAGGCAGGCGTTGGACACGTCGTAGATCTGGCACTCCGGCCGGAGGCCGAGGGCGTCGGCAACGGCGCAGGCGGTCGCCGGTTCGAGGTTTTCGCGGCAGACCGCTCCGTAGATCAGCATTCCGATCCGTTCGCGGGCAATCCCGGAGGCCTCCAGGGCCTTGCGGCCGGCGCGGGCCGCACCCGCGTGGAGCGCGAAATCCGGGTCCCAGTAGCGCCGCTCGCGGATGCCGGTGATGGCCTCGAGCTGCCCCTTCTGGATGCGGAGTGCTTCGTAAAGCGGCTCGAGCTGCCGCTCCAGGTCATCGGACGTGACGACATTCGGCGGCAGTTCGTAGCCGAAAGAGGCAATGGATACGTGAGAATAGTTCATGGGCGCTTCCGATGGTTCGTTACGACTCAGCTATTTGAAATCACTTTTGACTGCGAAATGCGCGAAATACGCTAAAGTGCATAATGACTCACGTGTTTAGGCTGAAGGCTGAAGACTGAAGGGCAATAATGATCATTCACGACACGATCACCTGTAACCGTAAATAAACGACGCTGGCTTTGTGTTATCGTACATCTCTTTTCCTTCAGCCTATCTACCTTCGGTCTATTTACCTGAGTTACCAAGATTCATCCTATGCCGGCACCAGCGCGATCCCGAAATCCTCCATGCAGTAGATGGTGAGCCCGTCCACCATGAGGCAGCCGCTGGCATGCAGAGCCGGGTGCGGCGATTCCGCCACCTGGCTGACCACCGCCTCGACCGTGACCGTCCGGTTTTGCGGCAGGATCTGGCCGCGGTAGGTCCAGCGGTGGGATTCCCCGGTCGCCAACGCGAAGCGGTGCGAATCGGCGAGCTGCGGCCAGCGTTCACGGGCGGCGAACTTGAGCAGCTGAAGAAAGCTCTCGATCCCCAGCGAACCAGGGCAGACCGGGTCCTGGTAAAAATGGGCTTTGAAGAACCACTCCTGCGGGTCGATCTCCTTGGAGCCGCGCACAAAGCCCAGCCCGGCGGGGCCGCCGTCGGGAATGAAGAGGTCGATCCGGTCGATCATGCGCAAGGCCCTGGCCGGAAGCGCGAGGGCCGGCGACGGGTCGCACGCAGGGTCCGCGGGGGTGAGCGGGGCCTCGTCCGTAAACACGGCAGCCCTGCCGTGCGCCATCTGATCGGGTGCCGGCGTGAAGGCCTTTTGGGCCGCGTCGCGGATGCCCTCCTGGCGTTCCAGGGCGCTGCGCGTGAAGAAGCCGAAATAGGTCGAACCGTCGTAGATGAGGCTGTCGCGGTTTGAGATTTCAAAGTCGAAATGCTCGATGATCATGTCCGTCACTTCGGACACGTGGCTCAGGCGGGTGCGCACCCGCAGCGTGCCGCTACCGGGCGACACCTCGCGGTGCAGGATCCCGTGCCCGCCGAGGTTGCGGAAGTGCAGCGGTTTTTCGCTTTTGAGCGCTGAGCCCATGTAGGCCGCCAGCCACCCGCAGGGCTGCAGGGCAGCTTCCAGGAGGACGGCGTACGGGACCGATCGGCAGCGGTCCGCGCGAAGGTACCAGACATCCGGCGGGACATCGTATTCGGCCTCGACCCACCCGCCCGGTTTGACCACCCACGGCTCGGGTTCGACGGCCGTGATGCGGTCGATGAAGAGATACGGCGGGGACGGCAGGCGGGCGATGAAGCGGCCCGCGTCAAAGGGCCGGTAGGCCTCGCCGAAGGCGCGGGAGGGCTTGCCGCGGGCGAATTCCAGCAAGTGCTCGCGCGGGTAGGCGACCGGGCGCCGTGCCGGGGTCTGCGCAACGGTCGGGCAGGGGCGCTGCCGGCACCAGAAATTCTCGATCTCCGTTCGGGTTGCGCCGGTGAGCTGGAGCGACATATCGCTGAAGCGCACGATGTGGCGGCCGTCGGCGATCATGTCGGCGTCGGCAACGGCAAACGGCTGCGGGCCGTACCCGAGTTCCTTGATGTCCACCTCGTAAAGCACGTGCCGGGTCTGCGGGGTCACCGGCCCGCGGCACTTGAGGGCTGCGCGCAGCCCCTGGACCGGTTCGTAGCGCGCGCCCGGCGTGTCGGTGATCCAGCCTATGCGCTGGACGAACACCCGCAGGGCATGGGCGCAGCACTCGTACATCAGGGTGCCCGGCATGACCATGTCGTCCACGAAGTGGCAGGTCAGAAACCAGTCGTCGGGCCGGATGTCGGCTTCGGCCCGGATCCGGCCGAGTCCGTATCGGCCGCCGGCCGGGTCGAACTGGAGGACGCGGTCGATCAGCTTCATGCGGCCGCCGGCAAGCCTCAGGGGCTCGGGCAGGTGGACGCCGTCGAAGGTCTCCCCAAAGCAGCCCGCCAGGTCCCCGGCGCGCAGCGCGTTCAGGGCCTGATCGTCATAGCCCCCCGGCGCCAGGGGCACCGGGTCCGTCCAGTCCGGCGGCTTCTTGCCTGGGAGCGGCCGCCGGTCCTCATCGGTCAGGATGATCCCGCCCGAGTGGTCCACTTCCTCCCGGGTGAAGAAGCCGGCGCACCCATGGGTCATGGTGATGAGGGGGGCGCCCTCGATCGTTCCCTTGAAGTGAAAGAGGAAGAGATAGGTCTCCCCCTGTCGCAGAAACTTCTCGATCTCGATGTCGTAGCGGATGGTCTCGCCGGGCCGCGGCAGTTCGCGGTGGAACTCCACCGTGGCGTCGAGCAATCGGTAGGTGCGGCGGCCGCGCACGACCCGGTCGATGCCGAGATAGGCGCACAGGAACAGGTCGGCCTGGCCGGCCTCCACCGCGATGCAGACCGGCGCCCGGCCGCCGTCGAGGTACCAGGCGTGCGGAAGGACGTCGTGTTCGGTCACCACCCGGCCGGGTCCGAGCGTTCCCGGCGTGCCCCGGACCTCCAGGATGCGGTCCACCAGCATCAACGGCTCGTCCGGCAGCCGCACCCGGGCTGCAAAGGCATCCGCCTCGGCGAACTCCGGCCCCAGCACGGCGGCGGCAGACCCACGGGCGAATTCGAGGCACTGCGCGCGAGTGAAGGCCGGGGCGGCGACCGGGGCCGCATCGCCCGGGGTCGCGGGGCCGCGCTGTGCTGCCAGGTCGAGCAACCGGGCCTGGAGTGCGAGCGCCTCGGCGTAGCGCCGGGTCATGGCGCCGGAAAGGTCGAGGAAGGCGGCATGCGCTTTGGCCGTCGCATCGGAGACGGATGCCAGGTTCTCCACGACGCTTGCCGGCCGGGGGGGCCCGGTAATGTCGAGACCGGACGCGAACGGTTGGGATTCGCGGATGGGCCGGGCCGTCCGGGGTGGGCCCGGCAGGACAATGGGGTTTCCCGCCACCGGGACCCGGATCGGGTTTCGGCCGGCCGCACCCGGCGTGGGGCCGGGGTCCAACGCATCCGGCCGCGGCGGTTGCAAGGCGACCACGGGCGGCGGGTTGCAACTCTCCAGCACCACGTGCATGCAGT
Source organism: Desulfobacteraceae bacterium (assembly GCA_041310935.1). Taxonomy (GTDB): domain Bacteria; phylum Desulfobacterota; class Desulfobacteria; order Desulfobacterales; family SpSt-501; genus SpSt-501. The sequence continues at coordinate 7,638 of JBFYWS010000259.1, forward strand.
TGCCGTCGGAGGTCATGGCCGCCGCCACGGCGCGGCGCGGGCCTGCGCCCGCCGGCGGCGGCCACGGCAGGGCGCGGGCGGGGAATTGAAAGCCGGCTGATTCGACCTCTGCCGGCAGCTCCGTGCCGCGGGGGCAAGCCGGAAGGACCCCACGGCTCAGGCACAGGCTCGTTTTGACGACGGAAGCCAGCCCGGCCGTGGCCCCGGTGTGGCCGAGCACGGCTTTGGCCGATCCCAGGGCGCACGCGCTGCGGTGCGACCCCCGCCAGCGGGTCAGCGCCTGGGATTCCAGCTTGTCTTCGGCCGGGATTGCGCTTCCGTGGGCTTCGAAAAAACCGATGGATGCCGGGCCGATGCCGGCCTCCTGCGCGGCGCGGTCAAGCGCGCACCGGTAGACCTCGATGGCGGGAGTGCCGGCGTCGATGCCGCCGCCGCTGGCGGCACCGATTCCCCGCACCACTGCGTAAACGCGGTCGCCGTCGGCGAGAGCCTGGTCCAGCCGTTTCAGCACTACGGCCACGGCACCCTCGCCCGGCAGCGTGCCGTCGGCGCTGCGGTCGAAGGGCCGCACCGCGCCGGTGGCCGAGCAGGGCTGGACGGCCTGCTCGGCCGCGATGCGGCGCAGCTCGCCGCAGAGATCCACCGCGCCCGCCAGCACGGCATCGAGCTCCCCGGCCTGGAGGGCGCGCACGCCGATCTCCAGCGCCCGCATGCCCGAGGCTTCGCCGGCGGAGACCACGAAGCTGGGCCCGCCGAAGCGGAATGCGCGGGCGATGCGGCTGGCCACCATGCTGCCCAGGGCGCCCAGCGTGCGGTTGGCGGTGAGGGGCGGGCTGCAGGCCTGCTGCAAACCGGCGAGCCACTCCAATGCCTGTGGGTCGTCGAGCCGGCCCGGCCGGCTCTTTCGCCATTCGGGGAAGCGCTGCTCCAGGAACCAGCGCAGGTGGAAACCGGTGGCCTCGAAATCGAAGTCGATCCCGATCACGGCCCCCGTGCGCGGGCGATCCTGGCGCAGAGTCAGATTCGCATCGGCCATGGCCTCGGCAGCCACCTTCAACATCAGCAGCTGTTGCGGGAGGATGTCTGGAATTTCCAGCGGCGGGATGTTGAAGGCGCCGCTTTCGAGAGTAAGCTCATCGAGAAAGCAGCCGCTAAGGCCGGCCAGGCCCGGCAGCGCCCCGTCGCACCCCTTCCAGCGGTGCTGCGGGCGTTTGCCGATCAGCGATTCGCCGTTGAGGACAGCGTGCTCGAACAGGGCGAGCGACGATGCCCGGCCGATGCAGGCCGACATGCCGATGATGGCGACGGGTGGTGGCAGATTGGGGCTGCGGGATGAAAGAGGCTCCACGCTCGAAGCTGGGAGCTCGAAGCCTTCGGATGAAAGCGTGATGTCCGATGACGATGGCTGAGGGTGCGCTGGGGCTGGGTGGAACTCCGGGTTCCACTCCTCGAGCAGCAGGTGGGCGTTGATGCCGCCGAAGCCGAAGGCGCTGACCGCCGCGCGCCGGGGGACGCCGGGCCGGCGCCGGTCCCAGGGCTCGACCTCGGTCTGAACCCGGAACGGGCCGTCGTTCAGCGCGTTGCCGGAAGCGGCCTGCTGGAAATGAATCGTCGGGGGCAACTGTGCATGCTGGAAGGCCAGCAGGGTTTTGATGACACCAGCGGCACCCGCAGCGGTCAGCAGATGCCCGATCATGGACTTGATCGACCCGAGGGCGCATTGCCGCCGGCTCCACCCGGTCTCGCCCCACAGCGTGTGCAGGCTGGCGAGCTCGGTCGCATCCCCCACCGGGGTGCCGGCGCCGTGGCACTCGATGAGGTCCACATCCGGTGGCGACCAGCCGGCGGTGGTGTAAGCCGCGCGCATGGCCCGCAGTTGGCCCTCGCTGTCGGGGGCCAGGAGGTTGCCGCGCAGATCGTTGGACAGGCCGATGCCGCGGATGACCCCCCGGATGGCGTCCCCGTCGCGCAGGGCATCTGCCAGGCGCTTCAGGACGAGGATGCCAGCGCCTTCGCCCACCACCAGCCCGTCGGCGGTCTGGTCAAACGGCGCGCAGCGGCCGGAAGGGGACAGGGCCCTCAGCTGGCTGAATCCCACCTGGGTGAACAGGCAGTCCGGCCGCGACACCCCGCCCGCCAGCATGGCGTCGGCGCGGCCCGAGCGCAGCTCGTCGCAGGCGAGCTTCACCGCGAAGAGCGACGAGGCGCAGGCCGCATCCAGGGTATAGCTGCCGCCGCCCAGCCGCAGCGCTTTGGCCAGGATGGCCGCCGGCAGGCCGGCGACCCGGCTGGAGAAGTAACGGTCGCGGGATACGGGCGAGACGGCCGCGGTGGGAGCGCCCAGGACGCCGGCTTCCAGGAGCGGTCCGAACAGGCCGCGCGTGAGCGCGGTGGCGGCGTTCGTGGGCAGGACGATGGCGGCGAGCACGACGCCGGTCCGCTCGCGCTTCAGCTTCGGGGTGCTGCCGCCCCGCAGGGCTTCCCGCCCGGCATGCAGCAGCACGTGGTAAAGCGGGTCGAGGGATCGGGCGAAGCCCGGGTCCAGGTCCATGCCATCCGGGTCGAACCGGAAGTCCGGCAAAAGGCAGCAGCGCGCGGAATAAGCCTTGTCGGGCTGATGGCCCGGCCGCAGCATGGCCTCGGGGCCGGCGATCCAGCGGCCGGAGGCAACGTCCCGGGTGGCGTCGAATTTCGCGCAGACGTTGGCCCACAGAGCCGACGTGTCGAGTGCTCCGGGGAAAAGGCCGGACATGCCGACGATGGCAATGGTATCGTTGACGCTTATCATCACAGGGGCGCGGCTTCGAACTTCGTGTGAGTGATTTGAGATGTGGCAAGGTTCCATTCACTCTTGGGCGCGATCAGGCTATACGCTATTAGTGCAAATCCGGAGGATCGTCAACGGAAAGGCGCGATCCGAGGTTGTGAAGCCTCTTCTATCCGGATTGGGCCGCCGATGGGCGGCGTCGCAAAAATATCGGCGGGTCGGCGCCATTGTCCTTGACAAGCGCCGGCTTGGGTTTAAAATAGCGGGTCGAGTTACCGGCGCAACATTTTGATTAATCTTAAGATAAGGAGTTTTTCGATGGCCGATATCATGGACAAGGTTCCCAAAAGCCCGAAGCAGGTCCAGGAAGAGCAGGATGCTTCGGTCCGGAATTCGCTCGGGCGGATTAAAAACAAGTTCATCGTCATGAGCGGCAAAGGCGGAGTGGGCAAGACCAGCACCGCCGTCAATCTTTCGATTGCGCTCGCCCGTAAGGGGTTTCAGGTGGGCATCATGGACGTGGACCTGCACGGCCCGGATGTGCCGCGCATGCTCGGCCTGGAGGGAATGCCGGATCTGAACTCGAACCGCAAGCTGACGCCTCTGCGTTACTCGGACCGGCTGGGGGTCATCTCCATGGAGTCCTTTCTGCCGAAGAGGGACGATGCCATCATCTGGCGGGGTCCGCTCAAGTTTTCGGCCATCCGGCAGTTCATCGCCGACGTGGAGTGGGGCGATCTGGACTTTCTGGTCATCGATGCCCCCCCCGGGACGGGAGATGAGCCCCTGACCGTGGCCCAGCAGATCCCGGAGGCCCAGGCCATCATCGTGACCACCCCTCAGGAAGTTGCGCTGGCGGATGTGCGCAAGTCCATCAGTTTCTGCCGCACCGTGAAGCTTGAGATCTTCGGCCTCGTCGAAAACATGAGCGGGCTTGCCTGCCCGCACTGCGGCGAGAAGATAGATCTGTTCGGGGCCGGCGGCGGGGAGAGGACCGCAACGGAGATGGGCATCCGCTTCCTGGGCCGGATTCCCATCGACCCCAAGATGGTCGCCTGCGGCGATTCGGGTCGATCCTTTCAGGAAAGCTACGCCGACTCGCCGGTCACCCATGCCTTCAGCGCAATTGCGGACACGATGGCGGAGCTGGTCGCCCGGCGTTAACAGCCGCGCGCGTCATGTTTGGAGTTGA
>JBFYWS010000288.1:0-6295 GCA_041310935.1 Desulfobacteraceae bacterium
AAACCCGTGATGGCATTGGCTCGTGGTTTTTTGAGCAGGAAAAGCGTAAGGCACCGCTTATCATCGATCTGCGGGCCGATCCGTTCGAAATGGCACCGGAGGATTCGTCGTATTACGAAGACTGGCTCGTCCGTCACATGTATGTGATGGTGCCAGTTAAGAATCTCGTTGGCGAATTCATGGGAACCTTCAAGGGGTTCCCCCCCCGCCAAGAGGCTGGAAGTTTCACGCCGGTGCAATAGATTAATAAAAAGATTATCAAGAGGTTGTAAATTGCTCAGGCCGCCGCCTACATGGGGCGGCCTAAGCGTTCAAGGGAGAGGGGAGGAACTGATGAAACCGCTCGTTAAACTCAGCCTTATCGGCTTTGCGGCGGCAGCGCTCGTTTTTATGGTGACGATCGCCCACGCCCAGAACCCTCTGCCGTCTTGGAACGACGGTCTATCAAAGAAGGCTATCGTCGAGTTCGTCATGAAAGTCACGAAGGAAGGCTCACCTGACTTCGTGCCGCCTGCGGAGCGCATCGCCACGTTCGATAACGACGGCACCCTGTGGGCCGAACAGCCGATGTATTTCCAGGCGTTCTTCGTCTTCGCTCGCATCAAGGCCCTCGCGCCGCAGCACCCGGAATGGAAGGACAAGGAACCGTTCGCATCGGTACTCAAAGGCGACATCAAATCCGCACTTGCGGGCGGCGAACGCGCCATCGCCGAGTTGATGATGGTCGCGCATGCGGGCATGACCACTGCAGAATTCGAGCAGAGCGTGAAGGACTGGATCGCTACCGACAAGCATCCGAACACCGGAAGGCTTTTCACTGAGATGGTCTATCAGCCCATGCTCGAAGTGCTCGCCTACTTGCGGGCGAACGGGTTTAAGACCTTTATCGTCTCCGGCGGTGGCATTGAGTTCATGCGGCCCTGGACGGAGAGGGTGTATGGCATTCCGCCCGAACAGGTGATTGGCACCAGCGGCGGACTCAAGTTTGAACTGCGCGATGGGAAGCCGGTGATAGTGAAGCTGCCTGAACTTCACTTCTACGACGACAAGGAAGGCAAGCCCGTGGGCATCCAGCGGCACATTGGACGTCGGCCCATTGCGGCCTTCGGCAACTCGGACGGCGACCTGCAAATGCTCCAATGGACCGCCGCCGGCAATGGCCCTCGTCTCTGCCTCTATGTCCACCACACCGACGCAGAGCGCGAGTGGGCCTATGATCGCGAGTCGCACGTCGGCAAACTCGCCAAGGGACTCGATGAAGCCAATGCCAAAGGCTGGACGGTGGTCGACATGAAGAACGACTGGAAAACTATTTTCCCATTCGAGAAGAGGTAGGAGCAGGATCCGTTTTGGAGGGATACGTATATCGGCGATGAACCCAAACTAATCCGCCTTTGAAATTTTCCACCCTCCCAGCCGAATCTTTTAAAATCAGGTTGGCTATGGCAGGGCGTGAGCCCGCTGCCACAGAATATTAGGAGGATTATGGACATCCGCAAAATCATCATTGGTTATACAGCGGCAATCCTGGTCACTTTCTCGATTTTCATTAACCAGACGCTCGCCCAGGAAGGCATAACAGCGGAGATCTCCGCCCTACGCTCCAAGCAGAGCAGCGAAGACCTGGCCAAGCAGCTCCAGAACCCGGTAGCCGCGCTCATCAGCGTGCCGCTTCAGCTCAATTATGACCAGAACATAGGCCCGGAAGACGACGGGTACCGCTGGACGTTGAACATCCAGCCGGTCATCCCGATTTCTTTGAACAGCGACTGGAACCTGATCTCGCGCACGATCCTGCCTGTGATCTACCAGAATGACATCTTCCCCGGGGCCGGCGACCAAACCGGGATCGGCGACGTCGTGCAGAGTCTGTTCCTCTCACCCGCGAGCCCGACAGCCGGCTGGATTTGGGGCGTGGGACCGGTCTTCCTGTTGCCAACCGGTTCAGATCGGTTGCTGAGTGCTGACAAGTGGGGAGCGGGGCCCACAGCCGTAGCGCTTCGGCAGCAGGGCCCCTGGACCTACGGAGCCCTGGTGAACCACATCTGGTCGTTTGCCGGCGACGGGGACCGACCGGATGTCGACACGACCTTCCTGCAGCCTTTCCTGTCGTACACTACGTCGACCGCTTGGACCTTTACGATCGCCTCAGAGAGCACCTACGACTGGGAAAACGAAGACTGGTCGGTGCCGATCAATTTCGTTGTTTCCAAGCTGGTGGATATCAGCGGGCAGAAGGTGAGTTTTGCCGGAGGCCCTCGATATTGGGCCACTACGCCGGATAGCGGCCCGGAAGGACTGGGTTTTCGTTTCGTTGTCACACTTTTGTTCCCGAAATGAATTTGTTCTGTTTTTCTCTCTAAACAGATAGTGATATAGAGAAATCAAAGAACCTCAAGCCTTAGGAGAAGAATACACCATGAATCCTTTTCCGAAAATTGGCTTAGCTCTACTTGCGGGTGTGCTTTTGTTAGCTCTTGGTTTGCCTGCCGCTGCTCAATCGCCCGGAACAGGTTCTCGATTGGCCCCGCGCGAGTCACTTCCGATTCCCGATCCCCCGTTTAAAGGGAAGATCGGTAAGACCTACAAGGAATCAAAGGCAGCCTGGCCAAAACTCCCGACGGCGCCCGACGGCGCACCGAATGTCGTTATCATTCTGTTAGATGACGTGGGCTTCGGGCAGACTAGCACGTTCGGCGGCCCGGTGCCGACGCCGGAATTAGACAAGCTAGCCGCACAGGGTCTGCGCTACAACAATTTCCATACCACGGCGATATGCGGTCCCTCGCGCGCCGCGCTGATTACAGGCCGCAATCATCACAATGCCGGCTCCGGCTTCCTTGCTGAGTGGGCGACCGGTTTTCCAAGCTACAACAACATGATCCCTAAGGCCACGGCGACCATTGCCGCAACCTTGCGCGGGAATGGTTATGCCACGTCATGGTTCGGCAAGAATCACAACACGCCCGACTGGGAAAGCAGCGTAGCGGGGCCGTTCGACCGCTGGCCGACAGGGATGGGCTTTGACTACTTCTATGGTTTCATCGGTGGTGAAACGCATCAGTATTACCCGGTCATTTTCGAAAACACCACTGCGGTGGAGCCCAAAACGTCCCCGGAGCAGGGCTATCACTTCATGACGGACATGACCGACAGGGCGATCGAGTACATGAAGTACAGCAAATCGGTCGCTCCCCAGAAGCCTCTTTTCATGTATTTCGCTCCAGGGGCCGCGCACGCACCCCACCATGCGCCCAAGGAATGGCGCGACAAGTTCAAGGGGCAGTTCGATGCCGGCTGGGAGAAGGTGCGCGAAGCCACCTACGAGCGGCAGTTGAAGATGGGCATCATCCCACCAGGCACCAAGCTCACGCCGCGCCCGGAATGGGTGGCGCAGTGGAGCACGCTCTCCGCCGATCAGAAGAAGCTCTATACCCGTCTCATGGAAAACTTCGCCGGCTACCTCGCCTTCACCGATCATGAGGTCGGCCGCTTTATTGATGCCATCCACCAGCTACCCGACGCCGACAATACGATGATCATCTACATCGTCGGGGACAACGGCGCGAGTTCCGAGGGTGGGTTCGACGGGACCATCAATGAAGTCAAGAGCCTGAGCGGTTTCCAGACGCCATTGGAAGAAACCCTCAAGCATCTCGACGACATCGGCGGGCCGAACACTGAGCCTCACTATCCTGTCGGCTGGGCATGGTCGGGTAACGCGCCGTTCCAATGGGTGAAGCAGGTCGCCTCGCACCTGGGTGGCACTCGCAACCCCATGGTTGTTTCCTGGCCCGCGCGCATCAAGGACACAGGCGGTATCCGCACCCAGTTCACGCACCTGATCGATGTCGTGCCGACCATCCTTGAGGCCTCGCACCTGCCTGCACCGAAGTCGGTTGACGGGGTTGAACAGAAGCCGATGGATGGCGTCTCGTTCCTTGCCACCTTCGACAGCGCCGCGGCCAAGTCGGCTCACATTCGCCAATACTTCGAGGTCTTCAGCAATCGCGCCATCTACGACAAGGGCTGGATGGCAAGCGCCCAACACACCTTTCCGTGGCGACAGGACTTTGCCCCCGGCAACTGGGACAAGGATAAGTGGGAGCTCTACAACCTCGACCAGGATTTCAGTCAAGCGAAAGACCTGGCGGCAAAGAACCCGAAAAAGCTCGCCGAGATGAAGGCGCTGTTCGACGAAGAAGCGCAAAAATACCACGTCTATCCACTGGATGATCGCGGCACAGCTCGACTACTTGTGCCGAAACCGGCTCCGGGAGGCTCCGATCCCAACCGCAAACACTTCACTTACTACGCAGGGGCGGTGCGACTAGCTGAAACGGCCGCGCCAAACACCAAGAACAAGTCCCACACCATCGCTGCCGAGATCGTGATGCCGATCAGCGGTGGCGAGGGGGTAATCGTAGCCGAAGGGGGTAGCTCTGCCGGGTTCGCTCTCTATGTGCAGGGTGGAAAACTGGTGTATGAGTACAATTGGTTTGATGAAGACCGTTACATCATCACATCCAGTGAACCTGTTCCCGCCGGCAAGTCCGCCGTGCGGTTCGAGTTTGCATATGATGGCGGCGAGGGCAAGGGCGGAAAGGGTACGATATTCATCAACGGCAAGAAGGTCGGAGAGGGGCGCATCGAGAAAACTGTCCCTGCCCGTTTCGGAATCGACACCTTCGGTGTCGGCATGGATACCGGTTCACCCGTTTCCAATACCTACAAACCGCCGTTTGCCTTTAATGGAAAGATCGAGAAGGTCGAGATCGATTTGCGATGAACGGCTTGGCCATGGTGTCGAACACTCTGATCGACTGGCAGGCTGATGACGACAACAAGCTGAGGCTGTCCGTGGCTCTCGGCGTTGGTAAGCTTTCCAAGATCAGCGGACTGTCCATCAAGTTCATTTTGGAAGGGCAATATGCGGTGATCAGTTCTGGTGATTGCAGATGCTGACGATTGGACTCCGGTGATTAAGGTAAACCTGCGCCAAATTGCACCTTCCTTCAGGTAAACTCTCGATCTATGAGCCCCCTCCGAAGATTCGTTGAGGCACGAGACCTGACCCTCACACAACCCCGGGATTCTTTTGTTTTCAGCCATCTATTGCAGTGTTGGAGAGCGTGGAATATCATCCGTATTCCTTCCGCAGCAACGACAATCAATATCAGGGGAATGTGATGAAGACTCGCCAGACTGTTAGTCCGGACATGTGCCGAATGGTTCGCGCTTTTTTCCTCGCCACGGTGCTCGCACTGTCCGGATGTGCCACGCCGGTGGGCGTGCGCCCGCTGGATTCACAGGCGGCCAACCGCAGGCTGACCGAAACCGTTTTGTCGGACGCCAAACTGAGCGCCCCGACGATGCAGATCCTCAACCGGGCCGGCCTGGAGAATCAGTTCCAGAGCGAGCCGACCGCGACGATCGCCGCCCTGCACCATGCTCTCCCCACCGCCCGCGTGGCCGACCGGCTCTTTGCCCTGGCGGAGCTCTCCTTCCTGCATGCGGCAAAAAGCGGTGAGCGGGCCTACTTCCTCGCCGCCGCGGTGTATGCGTATGCGTTTCTCTTTCCGCAGGGCTCCAGCGCATCCCCCGACCCGTTTGACCCCCGTTTTCGAACCGCCGTCGATCTTTACAACAGGGGCATCACCGGGGGCTTCGCCGAGCCGGAAAACCGGCAGGTGCTTATACCGGAGAGACGGCGAGTAATCTTGGAGGAGGGGGTTTACCGGCTGCCCTTCGGGGAGCTTTCCGTCCGCATCGATCCGGAAGAGTTTCGCTACGGCCCGTTCCGCATGGTAAATTTTGTAGACACAGCGGAGCTCGAGGTGCGCGGCCTCCGGAACACCTACCGCTGGCCTGGGATCGGGGCGTCCCTATCTGCCGCCTTGAAACATCGACCGGGGGCGCAGGAGCAGGAATTTGCCCTGGTCCCGGCGGCGTTGCGAGTGGCGGCCACCGCCTTCCTGCGCCTGGAACATGTTGAGGAGGGGATCCGGACCGGCCGAATGGAAGGACGGCTGACCATCCACACCACTCAGGAAGAGACCTCCGTCACCATCGGCGGCCACGCTGTACCACTTGAGTACGGACTGACGGCCGTCCTCGCCGACACGCTCGAGGGGTCGCAGACCTACGCACTGGAGCTCAAGGGGCTTTTCTCGGGGGACCTCGCGATTTTGAAGGACACCGCCCGGTTCAAGGACAACGTGTTTCTCATGGAGCCTTACAGCCCCGGCCGGATCCCGCTGGTCCTCGTTCACGGAACGGCTTCCAGCCCGGCGCG
>JBFYWS010000293.1:0-5143 GCA_041310935.1 Desulfobacteraceae bacterium
CCGTCGATGGTCTTGAACGACAGGCCGCGCTCGAGACACTTGAACATGATGATCTCGGCCTCGTCCACCGCCCGCTCCTTGGTCGCGCGGTCTTTGATGAGGTCGATGCCGATGTGCAGCCCCAGCCCGGCCACGTGCCCGATCATCGGGTGCCGTTCCTTCATTTTAGTGAGGCGCTGCAAGGTGTAGGCCCCCAGCGTGGCGCTGTGATCGGCCAGCCGGTGGCTTTCGATGTATTCGATTTCCGCCAGGGCGGCCACCGCGCACAGCGCGTTTTTCTCGTGGGTGTAGTGGCCGATGGAGCGATGCTGCAGCGTGTTGTAGCGCTCGTGGGTCACGATCCCGGCAAAGGGCAAAATCCCGCCGCCGAGCGACTTGCCGAGCACCAGCACATCCGGCGTCACAAAGTGCTCGCTGGCGAACATCTTGCCGGTGCGGCCGAAGCCCTCGATTATTTCGTCGAAGATCAGCAGGACACCATAGCGGCGGCAGAGATCCTGCACCCCCTCCCAGTAGCGCCGGGAGGGAATCACGGGGGTGGCTGAGATCGGCTCGCCGATGATGGCCGACATCTCCGGCTCGCGCCGCAGCACCAGCTCGATCTGCCGCAGGCACTCGGCGTCGACCTCCTCCTCCCGGGTGAACCCCCAGGGGTTGCGGTAGTAGTTCGGAAACTCGACGTGAAAGGTCCCCGGCATCATGGGGCCCAGTCCTCCGTGAAAATGCTCCTCGCCGCCGATGCCGGCCGATCCGAAGCCCGCACCGTGAAAGGAATCCCAGAACGAAATGGTCTTGAAGCGGCCGGTCACCTGCCGCGCCAGCGTGAGTGCCATCTCGATCGCCTCCGAGCCGCCCGGGCAGAACAGGCTGCGGCAAAGCCCGGCGGGGGTGATTTCCGCCAGCTTCTTGGCGAGCTGGATGGCCGGGATGTTCGTGTACCGCCGCGGGCAGAACGTCAGCCCTTCGTCCAGCTGGCGTCGGACGGCAGCCAGCACCTCCGGGTTGTTGAAACCGGCATTGTGGACGCCGTTGCCGTGCATGTCGATGAGGCGCTTGCCTTCCAGGTCGCGGATGTAAATCCCCTCCGCGCCCGCAAGCACGTTCAACACCGGCGTCGACAGGCTTTGGTGGAGGAAATAGCGCGCGTCCTCCTCGAACCACCGTCGCGCCTCGGACGACAGATTGCGCTCCCAGTATTTTCTGCGGTTGGGCGTGGTGTTGACATCGCCCTGCTCGCGCTGCATGCGCCGGTCTTCCAATTTCGATTCGCCCGTCATGACCCGTACCTCCTGAAAGGGGGTGGCCGCCTTGGTTGACGGCCTGATGCTTGTTCTTCAACACCCTGTTAAAGGTAGTGTGCCGGCCTGGTTTTCACAAGGAAAAAAGTTGTCTCACACATGAGCGGACCGCATGCTTCCCATGCGAAAGTTTCCTTTGACTTTCACCTCGCTCAAAAATAGAGTTGCGGCGACCATCAGCGGGGGATTGCTGCGCCGACAGGCGCCGTCCCCTCAATTTTCCCGGAGTGACGCCATGCCGAAACTGCACAAATCCGAAGGCGACATCAACATCTCACCGCGACGCGACGCCTGGCAGAAAGAGCACCTGAATGCCGAAAGCCGCGCCCTGCTGGCGGAGGATGCCCGTTATTTTCTGAGGCAGTCCCTCTCCACCCCGTGCCTCAACACCATGGCCGCCTGCGGGGGCATCTTCATCGAGGACACGCAGGGCCGGCGCTACATGGACTTCCACGGCAACAACGTGCACCAGGTCGGCTTCGCCAACCCCGCGGTGATTGACGCCATCAAGCGCCAGCTCGACGACTTGTCGTTCTGCACCCGCCGCTACACCAACCGGGTAGCCGTGGGCCTGGCGAAGAAGCTGGCCGAGATCGCGCCCGATCCCTTGAAGAAATCCCTCTTCTGCCCGGGGGGGGCGGAGGCCATCGGCATCGCGCTGAAGCTCGCGCGCATCGCCACCGGCCGGCACAAGACGATTTCCATGTGGGATGCCTTCCACGGCGCGACCCTCGACACCATCGCAATCGGCGGCGAGGCGATCTTCCGCCAGGGCATGGGCCCGCTCATGCCCGGCACGGAGCACGTGCCGCCGGCGGACGAGTATCGCTGCATCTTCGGCTGCGGCGGCCGCGGGGGCTGCGACATGACCTGCGCCCGCTACGTGGAGTACATCCTGGAGAAGGAGGGCGATATCGCCGCGGTGATTGCCGAACCGATCCGCAGCACGCCCACCATCCCCACGCCCGAGTACTGGAAGATTATCCGCAAGGCCTGCGACCGCCACGGGGCACTGCTGATCTTCGACGAGATCCCCCATTCGCTGGGCCGCACCGGGCGCATGTTCACCTTCGAGAATTTCGGAGTCGTCCCGGACATGGTGGCCATCGGCAAGGGGCTGGGCGGGGGTGTTTTACCGCTGGCCGCCCTGATTGTGCGCGCGGACCTGGATGTCGCCGCCGAGCGCGCCCTCGGGCACTACACTCACGAAAAAAACCCGGTCCTGTGCGCCGCGGCACTGGCGACGATCGAGTACATAGAGACACACAGCTTGGTCGCCCACGCGAGGGATTTGGGCCGCTACAGCCTGGATCGCCTGAAGGAGATGCAGGAACGGCACCCGCTGATCGGTGACGTGCGCGGATTGGGGTTATTTCTGGGAATTGAGCTCGTGAAAGACCGCGAAACGCGCGAACGCGCGAACGACGAGGCCGAGACGGTCATGTATGCGGCCCTTTCGCGCGGCCTGAGCTTCAAGACCACCATGGGCAACATCCTCACGCTCACCCCGCCGCTCATCATCACCCGGCCGGAGATGGACCAGGCCCTCGCGATCATCGAAGAAAGCATTGCCGAGGTCGAAAAATCGAGGTAAACCCGACCCGGATGAGCCGGAACCAAAGATCTTGAAGAAAGGTTACATCCGACAGGATTTACAGGATGAACAGGATAGTCTGACGACAAAAAACCGGCACGCATCCTGAAAATCCTGTTAATCCTGTCTAAAAATTTTTTGTGCAAAACACGCACAATTTCAAAGAACGGCATCCCTTGATCGGCGATGTGCGCGGGCTGGGGCTGTTCCTGGGAGAGGACGATATGAACCTTAACCAGCTGAAAATATTCTACTGCGCCGTGAAGGCGGGCAATTTGAGCGTGGCGGCCGGAGAGCTCTGCATCACCCAGCCCGCGGTGACCAAGAGTATCCAGCGCCTGCAGGAGCACTACGAGCTCAAACTCATCGACCACATCGGTAAAAAACTCCTTCTCACCGACGCCGGCGAGACGCTGTACGCGATTGCCGAGAAGATCTTTGAAATGGAAAGCCACGCCGAGGAGAGCCTACGGGATTTCCAGCAGCGTAAGCGCGGGCACATCCGCATTCTCTCCAGCGGAAGCTTCGGGGATTACTATCTTCCCCAGGTGATCATCCCGTTTTGCAAGGCCTACCCGCGGGTGAAGGTCTCCATGGACATCCTGCCGACCGACCTCGTCGTGGAAAACACCGCCCGCCTGAACTGCGACATCGGTTTCATCTCGTACCCGGTGGAACACGAGAAATTGACCGTGCGGGATATCCTGGAGGACCAGCTGGTCATCATCACCTCCCGCAGCCACCCGCTGGCGCGCAAAAAGATGCTCACATCGCATGACCTGCAGGGCCAGGCCGTAATCATGCACGAGAAAGGGTCCGCGCCGCGCCGGGCGATCGAGGCGTTCATCCAGCGCCATGCCATCACGGTGACGATCCCCATGGAGCTGACCAGCAACCGCGCCATCAAGCGCGCCGTGGAGCACGGTATCGGCATTGCGCTGATTTCCCAAAAAGTGGCCGAAGAGGAGATCGAAGCGAGACGACTCAAGGCGATTCCGCTGGCGGACCCCTCTTTCACACGCAAGTTCTACCTCATCCATCACACGGAAAAATACATTTCCGAATCCCTGCAGCGGCTGATGGACATGGTCTTCAAGTGGGCGGCCGAGATCCACTGACCCTGTGCAGATAAAACCAGGTGCGCTGCAGCGCCAGCACGGTCAGCGCGTCGGTGATCTGAGGCTCTCCGTGACAAACGAAAAAACGCGGCCGCTGTAGATTTCCGTGCTGCGGTGGATGTGGGCCTGGGCGGGGCGGCCGGTCTTGGGCTCCATTCCGATGTCACGCCTCCTGGAATCAGGTCTGCAACAGATCGAGCCCGAAGAGCTGGTCCAGCCGCGTGATCACGGGAACGTCAGGCGTTACCTCAGGCCAGTTGCGCTTTACGCTTTCGTGCTTGATCCACACGGGATGGAGCCCGGCGTCCCGCGCCCCGCAGATGTCGATGCGCCAGTCGTCGCCGACGTAGACGGCATCGGACGGGTCGATGCCGAGTTCCTGCAGGCAAAGCTTGAAGGGCATCGGATCGGGCTTGGGCGGGATGGCGTTTTCACCGGCCACCAGGATGACCCGGAAATACATTTCCAGCTCGGGGAATTCGCTGATGCGATGGGTGGCGGAAGTCGGCTGGCCCTGGGTATTGGTGATCAGGGCCATGTCAAAACGGGTGTTGAGGGCCTTCAAAACACCCGTGGCCTCGGGGAACAGAATGGAGTGGGCCTTCACCGTGTCCCAGTATTCGGCCTCCCAGCGCCCCAGCAGCTCCTCGTCGGGCGCCAGGCAATAGTAGTGATAGACCTCTTGCCACAGGGCCAGCCGGGAGAAGCGCGACCGTCCGTGGAACTCCTTGCGGAGTTGGCGGTAGTGGTCGAGAAATTTCTCGCGGAGTGACAGCGCCAGTTGTCTGAAAAGTTTTTCCTGGGCTTCCTTTTCAGCCTGCCGGAATCCGTTTGCGGAATCGACAAGCGTCTGACCGAAATCAAAAATGACGGCTTTCATCATGCCGGGTTTCATCCTTTCCAAACGCAAACCGGAGAACCGGCAACAGCTCAATCGGCCATCATCCGTTCTCCGGTTTTCGTCGTGTCGGCTGCCGATCGGCATTCCGCCTAAAGATTAATCCTTGCCCCACTTTTTGAGATAGTCCCCGAAGAGCTCTTCATCGCCGGGGATGTGCTCCTTGATGGGCATGGAAACCTGCGTATAGTTCAGGAAATGCTGCCAGTTGACGTTCTCGCTCGTGATGTTGCCA
>JBFYWS010000314.1:0-3122 GCA_041310935.1 Desulfobacteraceae bacterium
CTGCCACGGTGCGGGCCGGACGATGAGCCGGCACCAGGCCAAACGATCGGTTCACGGCGCCGGCCTGCGTGAGGAGCTGGAAGCCCGTGGAATCCAGGTGCGGGCGGGAAGCCTCTCCGGCTTGGCGGAGGAAGCCCCCGGCGCGTACAAGGACGTCGACCGGGTGGTGGAGGTGGTTCACGGCGCCGGCATCGCCCGGCGCGTGGCGCGGCTGACGCCACTCGCCGTCATCAAGGGCTGATGACTTCGTAAAGAGGCCAATTTCTGCGTTGCGCTTCATCCCGCCGGCGCTGCGGCGTACTGCAGTACGCCTCGCGCCGCGAGATTCGCGCGCCTTGAACTTGGCCTCTTTACGAAGTCATCTCACCGAACGACGTGCATTGACAGGGGCACGCTATGAACGGGCCCGACTGACGGGACGGGGGCCTGCCCCTCAACGAAAGGAGGTTCCATCATGCGAATGCAATTTCGCAGTGTCGTCTGTGCAACGGATTTCTCGGATTATTCCAACCGCACCATCCCTTACGGGGTGGCGATCGCCCGCGAGTTTGGCGCCACGCTCTACCTGTGCCACGTGATCGACCTCACGGCGCTGACGATCTACGGCGAATTTCAGATCGATCCGGTCGGCCAGCAAACCCGGATCCGGCAGGAGGCGAACGAGCAGCTTGAAAAAATGCTCAGGCCCCACCGCATCCAGTGGGAGCCTCTGATCGCGGTCGGCCAGCCGGCGGCGGAGATCACCCGGCTCGTCGACGAAAAGGGGATCGATCTGGTCGTTGCAGCGACCCGGGGGCGGTCCGGCCTGAAGCGGCTGATCCTCGGGTCGGTGACCCAGCGCCTGATGCGCACCCTGAGCTGCCCGCTGCTCGCGGTCCAAGGCCCCGAACAGGGGCTCATCGACCCGGGCACGGCAGGCATCCGCCTGAAAAAGATCCTGATCGGCTGCGACTTCTCCGAGGATTCCGTGCTGGCCCTGAACTACGGGCTGAGCCTGGCCCAGGAGTTCGAGTCCGAGGTGCACCTGGTCCACGTGATGGAGCCGCCGGTCTACCACGACCTGCTCAAGCCCTCCGAGCAAACCCAGGACATGGCGCTCACCGATGTGCTCAAGGAGAAACTGGAGGGGCTGGTGCCTGGCGAGGCCCGCAACTGGTGCTCGCTGCAGGCCGAAATCCTGCGCGGGCAGCCCTACGAGGAGCTGGTCGCCTACGCCCATGTGCAGGACATGGACATGATCGTGCTGGGCGTGCGGGGCTACGGTCTGGTGCGGTCCTTTCTATTGGGATCAACCACCGACCGCGTCGTCCGCAACGCCCCCTGTTCCGTGCTGACGGTGAGCGCCCAGGTGCATAGCCCAAGCGAACGCCGCACCTGAGCCGGACGAACAGGCTGTTGAAAAACAAGTATCAGGCCGTCAGCCAAGGCGCGTGGCGATTTGGAAAGCGCAGCATATGGGCGCATACGTGAGCATTTACAAGAGTCACGCAACGCCGGATCACGGCCTGAAGCGCCGTTTTTCAACAGCCTGCTAATCCTTGTTCTCATAGAGCTACGGCAACTGAAAAAACCGCCCCAGACCCTTCTTGCGCTTGGGTTTCGCGTCCTCGAAAAGCGGACCGGAACCCTTGCGGCTTTTCAATTCCGAGAGCAGGACGTCGCAGTTCAGACGGATCATGGCGGCCGGGGCGATGCGCCCCATCGTCACCACCAGCACACCCTCCTCCGCCTTCCGGATGTAGAGCCGGCCTATTTCGAAAATGAGGTCCGCCTCCCGGGCGCCGTCCAGAGAGACGAGCAGCGCCTGCCAGTCCGGGGCGGCGGCCTTGTCCATGCCCCCGGCGCCGGATTTCTCAAACAGCAGTTCGCCGGCGGCGGAAAAGAACATAACGCCCTTGACTCCCGCGACGGCCAACAGGTCATCAAACAGTGCGCTCATCGGTCTTGCGGCCTCATTCGCCCAGAAGTTGAAGGAGCTTGTCCCGCGGGCATTTCGGATTCACGGCCACGACGGCGTGGTCGGCGGGCAGCAGCAGGTAGTCACGCGAATCGCCCTGATCGATGTAAGCCAGCGCCAGCTTTCCCAGCTTGAGCCGTTCCCCGGACTGCGAGATGCGCTGGACGCGGCCCGTCCAGCGTTCATCCTGGATAACGTCCTCCGCCCCGCACCGGGTGCCGAGCGTGCACTCGATTTTCAGCCGAACCCCTTTCAGGGCCTCCTCGGGCCTCGAGCCTGATCGGGTCCGCCCCCCCCCATGACGCTCCGCGCGCTGGGCCTTGAGTTCATCCGAACGGCGGGCGCCCTCGATGAGAAGGGGGCTGAGTTCTTTATTGATGCGGTTTTGCCGGACCGTGCAGTCGTTTTGAATGGAAAGGCTGACGTTGTCCCAGGCAAAAATCTCATAGGCGGCCATTTCCCCCTGGCGCTCGCCCACGCGGGCATCGCACAGCTCGCCCTCCACGAAGAAGAGGACCCCTTTTTCCCCGAACGTTTTTTCCTCCAGCCGAATTGTGCAGGTCTTCTGCTCCATCTCGATTAACTGCAGGAACACCCCGGAGGTGACATTGTGCAAGGTACCGCCGTCGGCCTCCTGGCGCAGCATGCTGACGATCTGCCGCGCCAGGTTCTCGATCAGAAACGGCTTGGCGACGAAGGCCACGGCGCCGCCCTTCCGCGCCAGCCGCTCCATTTCAGGCGTGCTGTAACCGGTGATGATGATCACCGGGATGTCGGGGAAGTTCGCCATGATCGTCGCCAGCAGCTCGAATCCGTCCACGCGGGGCATCTTAAGATCCGTCACGACCAGGGAAACCGGCTGCCGCTTGAGGTACTCCAGGGCTTCAATCCCGTCGCCGGCAAGCAGCACGGAGAAGGAGTCGCTGTATCGCGCAAACCCCTCCTGGAGCGCGAGCAGCATGGCGCGGTCGTCATCCACCAGCAGAACGTTTTTAATCATGCCCGGTCTTCTCCGTCCGTCATCAAGATGCTTTTCTCGATGTCCACGATGGTGCCTTCCAGCGTCGACCGGAAAAGCGCCGCTGGAAACCCGTCCAGGAATTCGGCCGGGCGCATGAGGATGTGCGAACCCGTGTCCACCATGATGTCAACACCCGCAACCGGG
>JBFYWS010000375.1:0-3186 GCA_041310935.1 Desulfobacteraceae bacterium
TTCCTACTATGACCTCACTGCCGGATCGGTCGGGTTCCAGATCGGCGGGGATACCAAGGACATCATCATCATGTTCATGACGGATGCCGCGTTAAAGCAATTCCAGGCCAGCAAGGGCTGGGAGGTTGGGGTCGACGGCAACGCCGCCCTTGTCAACATCGGCGGCGACGAGCGCGTCGATTTCACCAAGCTCAACGATCCGATTGTCGCTTTTGTGTTCGATGTCAAAAGCCTGATGGCCGACGTTTCGCTCAAGGGTGCCACGTTGACCAAGGTTGCAAAGAAATAGCGGGACCTTTCATTCAACTCCGCCCAGGAGATTCATTTATACGGTTAGGAGAATTCGTGCATGGCCGCAAACCGTCATTTGAAATGGTATATTTGGGGAGTGATCGTTTTGCTCGCTGCAGGCCTGAGCACGTTTCTCTGGTTGCACCGCAGCAGCGATGCGACGGAGGGCATTGCTTCAGGCAATGGACGTATTGAAGCGGTGGAAGTAGACATCACCACTAAATATTCAGGTCGCCTGGCTGAGATACTGGCTAAAGAGGGTGATATGGTCGAATCTGGCCAGGTGCTGGCAAACATGGACATCCAGGGCCTGAAGGCGCAGGTCAGACAGGCCGAAGCGGAAGCAAGACAGGCCCGACAAAAACGCAATTTAGCTGCTGCCGTTGTCGAGCAGCGCAAGAGCGAACTCTCACTATCGGAAAAGGATCTCGACCGTTCCCGCCGGCTGTATAACAGCAAGGCCGTAGCGCTGCAAAAGTTCCAGCATGATGAAACCGCTGAACAGGCCGCAAAGGCCTCCTTGGAGGCGGCAAGTGCCCAGCTCGCCGATACGGAAGCGGCCATTGAGGCGGCCGTCGCCAATACCGAAGAGATCAAGACCCAGCTGGAGGATAACGTTCTCAAATCCCCGATCGGCGGCCGGGTTCTCTATCGACTGGCCGAGCCCGACGAGGTGCTGCCGGCCGGGGGCAAAGCGCTGACCCTGCTCGATCTCAGTGATGTGTACATGACCATCTTTGTCCCGACCGAACACGCCGGGAAAATTAACATCGGTTCCGATGCCCGAATCCTGCTCGATGCCCTGCCCGGTGTCGTCATCCCCGCCACGGTCAGTTTTGTCGCCCCCCGGGCACAATTCACGCCCAAGGAAGTGGAGACACAGACGGAGCGCGAGAAGCTCATGTTCCGGGTCAAAGTCAAAATCGCTCCAGAGCTCCTGAAAAAGCATGTCGAGAAAGTGAAGACCGGCCTGCCGGGCGTCGCTTACGTGCGCATGGACCCAAGCGCGCAATGGCCTGAGCGCCTTTCGGCAAGGCTGGCTCAGTGATCCGCAAGGATTCATTGGTTGTATGCACGGCGGGCTTGACCCACCGTTACGGCAACACCCGGGCGCTGGAGTCCGTCGACCTCCGGATCCCGTCCGGCGGCATGGTGGGGTTCATCGGTCCGGACGGTGTCGGCAAATCGAGTCTGCTCGGCCTGATCGCCGGAGTGCGCAAGATCCAAGGCGGCATGCTGGAGGTGCTCGGCGGGGATATGCGCGGCAGCCGCCACCGGACCGCCGTGTGCCCGCGGATTGCCTACATGCCCCAGGGACTGGGGCGCAACCTCTACCTGACCCTCTCGGTATTCGAGAACGTGGATTTTTTCGGCCGCTTGTTCGGCCAGGGCCCGGAGGAGCGGGAAGGGCGCATCAATGAGCTGCTATCAAGCACCGGACTTGCCCCCTTCAGAGACCGGCCGGCAGGCAAGCTCTCCGGCGGTATGAAGCAGAAACTGGGCCTGTGCTGTGCGCTGATCCATGATCCGGATCTCTTGATTCTGGACGAGCCGACCACGGGTGTTGACCCTTTATCCCGGCGTCAGTTCTGGGAGCTCATCGAACGCATCCGCGCCCGCCGCGAAGGGATGAGCCTGCTGGTGGCCACCGCCTACATGGATGAGGCGGATCGCTTCGAGCTCTTGGTCGCTATGGACAGCGGCCGGGTTCTATCCACCGGCAGTCCCTCCGAACTGAAATCCCAAACCGGAACCCGCACGCTCGAGGAGGCCTTTATCCAGCTTCTTCCCGAGGAAAAGCGCCGGGGTCACCGGGTTCTCACGATTCCGCCGCGCGATGAACGAGAAGGCAAACCCGCCATCGAGGCTAAGGGTCTGACGAAGCGCTTCGGCCAATTTGTCGCGGTTGACCACGTGAGCTTCAAGATCCAGCGCGGCGAGATCTTCGGCTTTCTGGGCTCGAACGGCTGCGGCAAGACCACCACCATGAAAATGCTCACCGGCCTGCTGCCGGCCACGAAGGGCGAGGCCTGGTTGTTCTCCCGGTCCGTGGACGCCGTTGATCTGTCGATCCGCAAGCGGGTCGGTTTCATGTCCCAGGCCTTTTCACTTTATTCCGAGTTGACGGTGCGGCAGAACCTCGCGCTGCACGCCCGGCTCTACCACCTACCCAAGGACGAGATCCCGAAGCGAGTCATCGAGCTGATTGCGCGGTTCAGTCTCACGGAGCATGAAAACGATCTGGCGGCCGGGCTGCCGCTGGGCATTCGCCAACGCCTGTCCCTGGCGGTAGCCGTGATCCATGGCCCCGAAATACTGATCCTCGATGAGCCCACCTCGGGAATGGAGATCCGCCGTGATCCCATCCGGCTTGCCTTCGCGCTGCTCGGCCCGTTGATCCTCATGGTGGTGTTCGGCTACGGCATCTCTTTCGACGTGGACCATCTGCCCTATGCGGTGTTGGATCGCGACCAGACGCCGGAGAGCCGCACTTACCTGGAAAGCTATGCGGGTTCGCACAATTTCGACCTGCGGCCTCCTATTCTCGACGCAGCCGAATTGGAGCGGCGCATGCGCACCGGCGAATTGAAGCTCGCAATCGAGATCCCGTCCGATTTCGGCAGGGATTTGAAGCGTGGCCGACGGCCCGAGGTGGGGGTCTGGGTGGATGGCGCCATGCCGTTCCGGGCGGAGAGCAGCCGCGGCTATGCGCAGAACGTTCATCTCACGTATCTTGCCGAGCTTGCGCGCCGGGCACTCGGCGTGGAAATTATCACGTTACCGGTAAATATCGAGACCCGTTTCCGCTACAATCAGGACTTCAAGAGCGTGTTCGCGATGGTGCCTGGAGTCATCATGTTGCTGCTGATGCTGATCCCGGCCATGATGACCGCG
>JBFYWS010000376.1:0-3861 GCA_041310935.1 Desulfobacteraceae bacterium
CCCGCGGTCAGCAGGTACTGGATATCGGTGAAGGTAAGGCGGCCATGACTCCGCATAATGGCATCGTAGAATCCTTCGTAGAGGTCAAGCACGCTATAGATGCCCTGCGTCCTCTGCAGGGCCACTGTGATCTCAGTGCGCATCACGTGCGCCATCAAGGCCAGGGCCAGACGGCACTCCTCGAGTGACAGACGCAGGGGACTTCTGTCCATCTTGAATGACAGGTCGCCTGCTCGCAGCGACCCGATGTCTTCGGACAGCTTCTCGAAGAGGTAGTTGACGGCCGCCGGCCAGGTGGAGCCGATCCCGAACCGGCACACAGCGTCGGCGAATGTGCGCCAGCGCTGCATGGCGCCGTCCGAAAGCCCGACCTGCTGCAGCAGGTCAAGAAGACGGGCCGCCGCGGCCTCGACATCTCCGGGGTCCTTCCACCAGGGAGAAGCTGATGCCCAGATGCGGTCCTCGCGGCCCCAGGCACCGGCCTCCGGCAGGACCTGGTAGCAGCCACGCTTTTCCTTGATCAGTCCGTCGAGTTGCCCCTCCAGCCCCTTCTCCTCCCGGCCGAAGGTGGCCTGCTTGTACGCCTGAAGGAAAGTGCTTCGCCCGTCCTGATTCGCACCGCGTTGACTGAACACCCTGGCCAGCACTTCCTGCCTCACTCCGCCGGCGGCCCCTTCCTCTCCCAGCAGTTGGAAGCGGGGCGGAATACCCAACTCCAGCGGAAATGTCTTGGCTACGCCCACTGTGAAGCTGTCCAGGGTGCCGATGTGCAACCGGTGCAGGCTTTCCAGCAGCCCCCGCAGAATTTGCAGAAAATCACGCTGGCCAGTGTCCGGTTTCTCGATCAACGCCGCCGTGCGCAACGCTGCCTCCGGAGACGACGCTGCCCGGCAGAGGTACCTGACCACCGAATCGAAAACCTCCCCCGCGGCCTTGCGCGAGAAGGTGAGGGCGATGATGCGGTCCGGCTCGACGCCGCGGGCCATCAGCTCGATGTAGCGGTGCGCCAGTTGGAAGGTCTTGCCTGAGCCGGCGGAAGCCGAGATGGCCTTGTGCCCGATCTGCGCCGCCGTCATGCCGTCTTCCCCTCATCGATGAAGGCCCGGAAGCCCTCTGAATTGACGCACAGAGTTGGATCCGCAGTAAAGAGGCTCTCGAAATCGTCGTAGCGGGTCTTCGCGGCCGGTGGCCAGAAGCAGCGGCTCTTGATATCGCTGATGACGCCCCTGGCACAGGCACTCGCCGATTCCAGAAGGGCTGCCGACGGGTCCTCCCAGAGAACCACACCCGTGTCCTCCAGCGCCTTCGGCAGGTTGAAATAGCCCAGTTCGAAAGGCCCCTGCAATTCCGGGTCAGACGAGAGGAGGACAGCATACAGGGGCAACTGTAGATCCATCCAGCGCCTCTGCCTGCCGGCCACATCGACCCGGGTGTACTCCGGCCAATCCCCCTCTCCCGAGAGCGAGCCGAAGTGGGCCGCCTCGGGCGTTCCGCCTCTGTCGGTGGTCTTGTAGTCCAGGAGCCTGATCCTTCTGGACTCCCGGTGGCGGTCGACGCGGTCGATCTTGCCCCGGATCTCGACCCCCTCCATCTCGCCCCGGATCTTCATCTCGGCGCGCACGATCTCCCAGCCCTCTCTCACGAGCCGCGCCTGAACCCTGGCCGCCTGGCGGAGGCGCTGCCGGGCCGATTCGAGCTGCACCTCGACCTGCAGCGGCGGCGAAGCACCGAACCGCCTGGCCACCCAGTCCGCGGCTTTGGCGCAGAGGAACTCCTGCAACCGGCCAATATCCTCGCAACGGCGCATTTCCTCGTTCAGCGCCATCTCGTGCAGCGTGTCGTGGACCAGCGATCCGAAGTCCATGGCATCAAGCTCTGTCTTCTGATCGTCCAGCTCTTCCATGCCTAGGACGTGCTTCAGGTAGTAGCGGAAGCGGCAGTCCAGGTAGTCCCGGAACGCGGTGACCGAGATCCTCTTCATCTCCAGGTTCCCTGCGGGGACGTCAGGCGGAGGTACAGCCTCCAGCCGGAAGGAGATGCTCGAAGGGTGGCCCCGCTGCGCCTCGGGCGGGGTCCCGAAGAGCCGCTCCGCGCGGAGGGGCAGCTCGGCATCGCCGCACTGGAACAGCAGGCGCGAGGGCTTCAGCACATCTCCGGAGGCGCCTGTCTTGCCGACGACGAAGCACACGCGCCCCCGGGTGCGCCGTGATTCGATCAGGGAGGTCATCAGGTAGGCGTCCCGCGCCAATCGGTCCTCGTCGTGGCGCAGGTTCAATTGCCTCCGCAGGGTGTCGGGCAGGAACACGTCCGACGGGCGGCTATCTGGCACCTTCCCGTCGTTCATGCCGGTGACGATCAGGAAGGGAGCATCGTTCCAGGGCAGCTCCAGCCAGCCTTCCAGGTCGAGGATGGCATCCTCCGGTTCCGGATAGTATGACTCCCGGCCCAGCGACCACAGGAGCAACTCCAGCGCGCTCTGCTTGCCCAGTCCCAGCGCCGCCAGTGGGCCCTGGGCCAGGCGGCGCAGCGTGGTGTCGATGGCGTCAGCCACGGCCACGAACTCGCTGTCCTCGGGCTTCCTGGCATTGAGGGTACGGAATTCATATACAGACTGAAGGAATGAGCGCAACGACGTGTCCAAGTCCGCCGACTCAAAGCGGCGCATGTGTTCTGCCACAACGCCCACAGCTTTTGCCAGCATGGCGAAATCCGAGCGACGTGCGCCGCCGGAGGCGCGCCCCTTCAAGACCCGAACTATGTCATCGAGCGACTGCGGCAGATGGTCATTCTGGTACCTGTCCAACTCCTCGAGCACGTGGCTGGGAGGTATCCGGTGCTTCTTCTGCAGGTACTCGAGAAAATCACCGTTCCGCATGAAGGCGCTGACAGACGGGTAGTCGCCTTCGCTGTGCAGGTCGCGGAAGGCCTCCAGAAGCTGCGCCAGCGGGTGCTGGGCCGCCGGCTTCCCCGCCGGATTGAACGGCACCAGGCCGGCGCCGGCCAGATCGGCCTCCAAGAACGGGATGATCTCCTCGTCCGGGACGCCGAGGGCCGCGTCGGCGGGGCCGAAGCGTCCCGCCTCCTGTGCCATGAGTTCCAGCACCTTGCGGCTCTGCGACGAGGGTGGGCCGCTCAAAACGATATTGGCGTCGGGATCGGGAACGTCGATGCGGCGCTCCCGCCACTTAGCCGGAAGCGGGCGGCCCCAGCCGTCGAAGCAGTCGGCCAGCGACTCCGGTGCGTGCACCAGAGCCACAATCGGGATCCGTGTCGCCAGGTGTTCCAGCTTCCGCACCAGCAGCGGCGTGGGGTCGGGGACCGCCGCCAGCACGATGCGTTCTGCTCCGGCCGGCGGGTCGGAGCTTTGTGCACTCTGAAGCTTCCAAACGCCCGGGTCCTGGAGGCCGAGGGTGCCAAGCCGCTCCAGGTACGCCGTCTCCAGGTCGGCCAGGTCGCGCCAGCGTTCCTTCTCTTCGAGAATGCCGCTGAAATCGCGGTAGACACCGGCGCTGCTGTACCCGCCATCCGCCAGGGTGCTGCGCAACCCTTCGATTATCTCGCCGGTCCGCAGCGCCCACAGGAAGTCCTGGGACGGGGCGCGGGCAGGGAACAGGCCGCCATAGCGGCCGAGGTCGGCCTTCATCAGGACGTCGGCCCACGCGGCGGCCACCTCCAGAGGCGCGGCCACGGTGCCGGATTCATCTTCGGGGCGCAGGAAGAAGGCCGGAGTGACCACGCGAAGTGAAAGCAGGGCCGTCTTCCGGGAAGAGCAATGCAGCGCCAGTGCCTCGCGCAGCCGCCTTCCGGCCTGGCGCGTGGGCACCACTATGAGGTCTCGTGCCAGGTCAACTGGGCCGGAGA
>JBFYWS010000380.1:0-10169 GCA_041310935.1 Desulfobacteraceae bacterium
AAGACCCCCGGGCACCCCGAATACGGGCACACCCCCGGGGTCGAGACCACGACCGGCCCCCTGGGCCAGGGTGTTGCCAACGCCGTCGGCATGGCCATCGCCGAGCGCCACCTGGCGGCGCGCTTCAACCGCGGCAGCCGGAAGATCGTCGACCACTTCACCTTCGTCTTCTGCGGCGACGGCGACATGATGGAGGGCATCACCTCCGAGGCCGCCTCGCTCGCCGGCCACCTCGGCCTCGGCCGGCTCATCTGCCTCTACGACGACAACCGGGTGACGATCGACGGCGGCACCGAGCTTGCCTTCACCGAGGACGTGGCCCGCCGGTTCGGCGCCTACCACTGGCAGGTGCTGCGGGTCAAAGACGGCAACGACCTGGATGCCATCCAACAGGCGTTCGCAGCGGCCAAGGCCGAAACGGAGAAGCCGTCCCTGATCGTCTGCCGCACGCATATCGGCTACGGCAGCCCGCACAAGCAGGATTCC
Source organism: Desulfobacteraceae bacterium (assembly GCA_041310935.1). Classification (GTDB taxonomy): domain Bacteria; phylum Desulfobacterota; class Desulfobacteria; order Desulfobacterales; family SpSt-501; genus SpSt-501. The sequence continues at coordinate 487 of JBFYWS010000380.1, forward strand.
CACGAGGCCCACGGCGCGCCCCTGGGGCCACAGGAGGTGCGCCTGACCAAGGAGCGGCTGGGGCTGCCGCCGGATGCGGTCTTCGGCGTCTCCGACCCGGTGCGCGCGCATTTCCGCCGCTGCGTCGAGCGGGGCGCGAAGGACGAAGCGGCCTGGCAGGCGAAATTTTCGGCCTTCGTGCAGAAGCACCCCGAGCTCGCCGAAGGCTTTCGGCAGGCGATCGACGGTACACTGCCGCCCGGCTGGGATGCGGATCTGCCGGCCTTTGCCGACGGCAAACCCATCGCCACCCGGGCAGCGTTCGGGCAGGTGCTGAACGCCGTCACCGCCCGGCTGCCGACGCTGATCGGCGGTTCGGCGGACCTGACCCCCTCCAACAACACGGCCATCAAGGGCGCGCGCGATTTCCAGAAAGGTGCCTGGGACGGGCGCTACCTGCGCTTTGGGGTGCGGGAGCACGCCATGGGGGCGATCCTCTCGGGGCTTGCCCTGCACAAGGGGGTGCGGCCCTACGGCGGGACCTTCCTGGTCTTTGCCGACTACATGCGCCCCGCCATCCGGCTGGCGGCACTGATGCGGCTGCCTGTCATCTACATCTTCACCCACGACAGCATCGCCGTCGGCGAGGACGGCCCCACGCACGAGCCGGTGGAGCATCTGGCCAGCCTGCGCGCGATCCCGGGCCTGACCGTGATCCGGCCGGCGGATGCCACCGAGACCGCGGCGGCCTGGCGCCAGGCGCTTCAGGGGGTCAACGGCCCGGTGGCCCTGGTGCTGAGCCGCCAGAACCTGCCGGTTCTCGATCGTGCTGCGTTTCCGGCCGCCGACATGCTCGCCTGCGGCGCTTACAGCCTCTCGGATGCCGGCGGCCCGCCGCGGGTCATCCTGATCGCGAGCGGCTCGGAAGTCCACCTCGCCCTGAACGCCCAGGGCCTGCTCGCCGAAAAGGGAGTTGCCGCGCGGGTGGTGAGCATGCCGAGCTGGGAGCTGTTCGAGAAGATGCCCCGGGAATTCCGGGATTCCGTGCTGCCGCCGGAGGTGACGGCCCGGTTGGCGGTGGAGGCGGGGATCGGCATGGGCTGGGAGCGCTACGTGGGCGCGACCGGTGCCGGGGTTTTCATGACGGGCTTCGGCGCCTCCGCCCCGGGGGGGACGGTCATGGCAAAGTTCGGGTTCACCGCCGCGAACGTGGCCGAAAAAGCCTTGAAACTGTTGGGCCTAAACACCTGAGGTGTTACTGCTCATTCATCTTGGCGAGGTGACCCGTGTTTAGTTTCCTGTTCAAAAAAGAGAACCAGCTGAACAACCTCATTTCCAATTACCTCGAGAACCTGGTCAAGACCCAGGAGCATTTTGTCAAAGCCATGGACACCTGCCTGGATGAGGGCATCTGCGGCGTGTTTGCCTTTTTGATAGAGCAGACCCACAAGTTCGAATCCAAGGCCGATGACATCCGGGACGAAATCAACTACCTGATGTACAGCCGGGCGCTGATTCCCGAGTCGCGCGAAGACGTCATGAACCTCATCGAACAGGTCGAGGTCATCCCGCGCATTTTCGAGCTGATCCTGCACCTGATCCGCACTCAGAAGATCAAGATCCCCGATTTCGTCATGTCGGAGATGAAGGATCTCATCCGCATGTCGGTGGAAAGCTGCGATCTGATGATCAAGCAGATCGATCTCATGCTGAAAAACAGGCAGGGCATCCGGGCGTTGATGACCACGATCGACCACAACGAAAGCCACTGCGATCACATCGAACGCAGCCTCATGACCAAGGTCTTCGATTCCAGCCTCGACCCGATTCACAAGATCCAACTCAAAGAGCTGATTATCGCCATGGGCGAGGTCTCGGACCAGGCCGACCGCGTGTCCAAGCGGGTCAACATCATGGTGTTGAAGAGGCGCGTCTGATGCTCGCGTTGCTCGGAGGGGTCTTCCTGGGGTGGTCCCTGGGGGCCAACGACGCCGCCAACTGCTTCGGCTCGGCCGTGGCCTCGCGCATGGTGCGGTTCTGGACGGCCGCCGGCCTGTGCGCGGCCTGCGTGGTGCTGGGCGCCCTGCTCGAGGGGCAGGCCGGCATCGAGACTTTGAAGAGCCTGACGCAGATCGACCTGGAGCAGGCCGTGGTGATCACGGTGGCCGCAGCGGTCACGGTGACGATCATGACCCTGTTCGGACTGCCGGTGTCGACCTCCCAGGCGGCGGTGGGGGCCATTCTCGGCATCGGGTTTTTCAACCAGGAGATCAACGTGGCCGGGCTGGGCAAGGTGGTGGCGTGCTGGTTCGGAACGCCGGTGGGCGCCATGTTGATTTGTATGCTGCTTTACAAACTGCTGGCGGCGGTCTACAATCGCCTGACGGTCAGCATCTTTCGAGCCGACTCGCTGCTCAGGATCGGCCTCGTCATCGCCGGGTGCTACGCCGCCTACGCGCTGGGTGCCAACAACGTCGCCAACGCGACGGCCGTGTTCGTCGGGGCCGGGATGCTCACGGTTTTCCAGGCCGCCCTGATCGGAGGTTTGAGCATCGCCTTCGGGGTGCTGACCTACAGCCGGGGGGTGATGGAGACGGTGGGCACCAAGCTGGTGCGGCTGGACCCGTTTTCGGCGCTGGTGGTGGTGCTGGCCCAAGGCCTCACCGTGCACTTCTACACGCTGCTCGGGGTGCCGGTGTCGACCTCCCAGGCCGTGGTGGGGGCGGTGCTGGGGATCGGGGTTCTGAAAGGGGCCGCCACCATCAAACGCAAGACGCTCTACGGCATCCTGGTCGGCTGGTTCCTGACGCCGCCGGTGGCCTGCTTCATCGCCATGTGCATCTACTTCGCCATACACCTGGAGTACGTTGCCAGATGAACGCCTGTTTGCTTTGACAGGCCTTGGTGAATTTGCTATGCGTCAATCGATTCCGGAACCTACAGAAATTGTTGAGTCATTCAGTTCGGCCTCGGATCAGGAAAGGAGGTGACACAGCACCGGTGGTGCGTTCCTGAAAATGAACACGTAGCGCCAACATTTAATTTGGAGGGACATCATGAAAAGAAAGCCCATTGCAGTCGTCGTCGCCGCGATCTTCTCGGTGGTGCTCGCGGGCAGCGCCATGGCGCAAGATATCAATGCCTACATGGGTACCTCTCCCGACAACAACGCGAAGATTGCCAAGTTCATCAAGGATAAAACAGGAATCACCGTCAACCAGACCTTCCAGTCTTTCGGGGAGATCGAGGCCCGCGCCAAGGCCGAAGCCCCGAATTTCAACGCGGACATGATCATCGGCTGCGGCTCGCCGCTGGCCTTCATGGCCAAGAAGAGCGGCTGGTCCGACCCCTACGTATCCCCGGCCTGGAAGGGTGTAGCGGATGTATTTATGGACCCGCAGGGCGACTGGTACAACATCGCCAATTTTTCCTTCGTCCTGGTCGGCAGCAAGGATAGGCTGGCCAAGGCGGGATACGCTATGCCCACGAGCTGGAAGGACCTGCTGGATCCGAAATGGAAGGGTGAGATCCTCATGCCCTCGCCGCTGAGCTCGGGTACCGCGAACATGATGCGATTCTCCTTTTTGGCGCTCTACGGGGACGATGAGGGGTGGAAATTCATCGAAGCCCTGGACAAGAACATCGCTTATTACACCCGCAGCGGCAATGCCCCGACGGATCTCGTCGGCAGGGGCGAATTCATGCTGGGCATCACTTCGGACGAGAACGTCAAGAAGCGCCTCGATGACGGCTATCCGCTGATCTGGTCGATTCCCAACGAAGGCACCGGTTACGACGGCACCTACGCCCTGATTTTCAAGGGGACGAAGAAACGGGACGCCTGCAAAAAGATCATTGACGTTCTGGGCACCCCCGAATTCAGCACGCTCATGGCGGAGATCGGTTATGTGACGCCCCGGCCGGCGCCGAACGCCCTCTACGGCAAGACCCTGCCCAAGTACATCAAACTGGATCTGGGCAAGGCGGCAGACGACAAACCGAAGAACAATGAAATCTGGAAGCAGAAATTGAGAACCGATTTCAAATAAGCCTGTTCAATCATGATGATCACGTAAAAAGTCGACTTGCAGACGGCTTTGTAAAAAGCTCCAAATTCAAGGCGCGCGAGTCTCGTGTCGCGAGGTACTTTTCGTACGCCGCAGTGACAACGAGATGAAGCGCAACGCCGAAGTTGGACTTCCAATGAAGTTGAGCCTTTTTACTGTGGGAGCGGCATCTTGCCGCGATGAGCCGACTTCGCCAAAGCAGCCTTGGCTTCGACGGCTGAATCGTGGCTGGAAGCCACTCCCACAAGGGCGACACTTCATTGCCGACAGGACGGCGCAACGCGCCATAACCCGCTTTTTACGAAGTCGTCAATCATGGGTGACCTCGGTGGGAGAAAGATGGCGCCAGCAGAATTGTCTTTCAAATTGCAGTCAAGCAGTGGCAGCAAGGTAAAGGATTTCCTGAATGCAAACCTGATCAACATCCTGGCTGCATTTTTATTCTTGCTGCTTGCCTTCTTTCTCCTCTATCCCATCATATCGGTTCTCCTCAAGAGTCTCAGGGGGCCGTCGGGATTCACGCTGGAATATTATCGGGCCTTTTTCAGCAAGAATTATTACTTCCAGTCTTTGGGCAACACGCTTCTGCTCGGGGCGATCAATACCGTGGTCTGCCTCGTGATCGGCTTCTGTCTCGCCTACATGACGACACGGGGGCCCGTGATCCTGAGAAAACCGCTGAAGATCATCTCCCTCATTCCGCTGATCGCCCCCCCTTACCTGTTTGCCCTTTCGCTCATCATCCTGTTCGGCCGTAACGGCCTCGTCACCCGGATGTTCGACCTCCACTGGCAGCTTTACGGCTTCAGCGGCGTCGTCATCTCCCAGACGCTGGCCTTCATCCCGCTCGCCTACATGATGATCGAAAACACCCTAATGTCGCTCAACCCTAATCTTGAGGAGAGCGCTTATGACATGGGGGCGTCGGAAGCGACCATCCTCCGCACGATCACCATCCCGCTGCTCGCGCCGGGGCTGCTCAAGGCGGCCCTGCTGATCTTCGTCATGACCATCGCCGAGTTCGGCAACGCCGCGATCCTGGGAGGGCGGACCCCTTTCCTGGCGCCGGATACCTATACGGTGATCACCGGGGAATCCGATTTCAACATGGGCAGCGTGCTCTCCGTCATTCTGATCGCCCCCTGCATCATTATTTTTTTCATCCACAATTATCTGTTGGAGGGGAAGAAATTCACGACGATCGGTGGGAAACCGGTCGCCGCGGAGCCGCGGAAGATTACTCCCCTGATCCAGGTCCCCTTCATCATCATCACCACGGTCGCCGCGGGGTCGATTTTCATCTGTTTTGGCGTCGTCTTTGTGGCCTCCTTCTACAAGATCCTCGGCGTCACGCACAACGTCGTTTTGTCCAACTACCTTGATTTTACGTCAAATCAGGCGATTTATAACAGCATCCGCGTGAGCTTCGTGGCGGCCGTCATCGGCGCTATCATCGGTGTCCTCCTGGCATACGTCATCGTCCGGGGGAAATTTTTCGGCCGCACGTTCATTGAAATGGTTTCCCTTTCCGGATTCGCCCTTCCCGGAACGGTCCTCGGCATCGGTTACCTGCTCGCCTTCAGCGCCCCACCCCTCAAACTGACGGGCGGGATCATGATCCTGGCCCTGAACTGCGTCTTTCGGTTCCTTGCCGTCGGCGTGGAGGCGGGGATCAGCAAGCTCCACCAGATTCACATCGAGATCGAGGAGGCCTCTGCGGACTTGGGCGCCAGCTTCCTGACCACATTCTACAAGGTTGTCCTGCCGATCATGTTTCCCGCCTTCATTGCGGGATTCGTCTATACCTTCATGACGGCGATCGTCTCCCTGAGCGCCGTGGTCTTCCTCGTCAGTCCGGGGTTCGATCTGGCCGCCGTGAAGATCTTCGACGCCGCCGTCTACGGTGAAATCGGCATCGCCTCCGCCACGACGATGAAGCTGGTCCTGATCGTCATGGCCTGCATGCTGGTCCTGAATTTCATCAGCAACAAAACCAGGTTGGGCGGCAGTCTGAAAAAGTCGGCCGCCGTATGACAAAGAAGGGATGCCCTGACGGTATGGACATGCAGGAAAATGAAAGACCGATGCTGATTCTGAGGGACATCCACAAGTTTTATGGAAAAAACGAGGTCATCAAGGGTGTTTCCCTGGAGGTGCGCAAGGGAGAACTGGTCACATTCGTCGGGCCGAGCGGGTGTGGAAAGACGACGCTGCTGCGCCTTATCGGCGGTTTTACCGATGTCAGTTCCGGGGATATCATCCTTGACGGACAGCGAATCAACGACCTTCCGCCGAATCTGAGGGACACGAGGATCTGCTTTCAGAATTACGCGCTTTTTCCCCATATGACCGTAGCGGAAAACGTCGGCTACGGTTTAAAGATCAACAAGTGGCCCAAGAACAGGATCGAGGCGAGGGTCAGGGAATTGCTCGAGATGGTCGAACTGCACGCGTTTGGAGATCGGATGATCGACAAACTCTCCGGTGGTCAGCAGCAGCGTGTCGCCTTCGCCCGGGCGCTCAGCCTCGAGCCGAAGGTGCTTCTCCTGGATGAGCCGCTGTCCAATCTCGACGCAAACCTGCGGCTCGTCATGCGCGAGGAGATCCGCAACCTTCAGGAAAAACTTCAAATTACGACCGTTTTTGTGACACACGACCAGTTTGAGGCGATGGCCATTTCCGATCGCCTCGTCGTCATGAAGGAGGGTCTGATCGAACAGGTCGGAAGCCCGATCGAGATCTACGAGCGGCCGGCGAATGAATTCATCGCGGGGTTCGTGGGCTACGTCAACTTCATGAAGGGCTGGGTCGCCTCCATCGACGAAAAAACGCGCGCTACCGTCATCCACACAGAATATGGGAAGATCGAGATCACGCTGGAGCAGAGCGATATCAACAATGGGGATGATGTCCTCATGGTCATCCGGCCGGAGAGCGTGAACATCTCATTAGACTGCGGCGGTAAAGGGCAGAATGTCCTCAGCGGCGCTTTGAAATCGTACATGTATGCCGGCTCGCTCGCGAAATGCACGGTAAAGATCGGTGACAGGACCATGATCATCGACCAGTACAACCCGCGGGATGCGCAGCGATTCAAGCACGCCGAAAAGGTTGAAGTGCAGATCCCCCGCAGCATTCATCTCCTGAAAAAGAAAAGATAGCGCGGACCCAAGTTCCTGAACCTTGACCGCACCTAAGTTGAGCGATTCTAATTTTGTTTTTTGCGGAAGGGCCCGCCGGGGTCTGCCATCATTTCGCCTTCCTCCCCGATTCTGGGGATTGTCTTTGCAGCGCTTCAGATGATGATCAAGCCGTTCTCCCCGCTTCAGTCCTTCCAGAACATGGAGTCTTCAATGGCTTTCACGAGCCTTTCCATGTCGGCCGGATATACGTCCCCGATGTTTCCGATCCGGAAGGCGCTGGCCTTGGACACCTTACCCGGGTAGATCACGAATCCCTTGGCCTTCAGCAGGCCATAAAAGGTCTTGAAATCGTACTTCCGGCTTTCCGGGCTGTAGAAGCCGGTGATGAAGTGGCCCTGGCAGGCATCCGGCAGCAGCGTCCTGAATCCGAGTTTTCGCATGCCGTCCACGAGGGTCCTGTGGTTGGCCCGGTAGCGCTCCGTCCTTCTGGCGATGCCGCCCTCCTCTTCCAGCTCTTGGAGGGCCTGGTGAAAGGCGCGAACAACGTGTGTCGGGGAGGTGTAACGCCACTTTCCCTTGTCATTTTCCATCGTGTTCCACTGATCGTAGAGATCGAGTGAGAGGGAGCGGGCCCGTCCCTTGCATTTTACCAGTTCCTCTTTCCTGGCGATGATGAAACCGAACCCGGGGACCCCCTGGATGCATTTGTTCGCGCTGCTGACCATAAAATCGATGTCGAGCGCCTCGATGTCGATGGGGATGCCGCCGAAGCTGCTCATCGCGTCTACGATGAAGATCTTGCCGTGTTTCTTCACGATCTTCCCGATCTCGGCGATGGGGTTCAGCATGCCGGTGGTCGTTTCGGAGTGAACGACGGCAACATGGGTCATCGCCCGGTCCGCCGTGAGCGTCGCCTCCAACTTTTCCAGGTCGGGCGGATCCAACTCCCCGCTGTCGTTGGCGACCACGGGGATCTTCAGGGTCTTCGCGATCTGGACGATCCGGTCCCCGTAAGCGCCGTTGGGGAGGACCAGCAGCTTGCCGTTTTCGGGAACGGCCGAGCTGATAATGGATTCTACCGAAAAGGTGCCGCTTCCCTGCATGAGGACACAGGTATACGGGTCGGTCTTGTCCGTCCCCAGCCTGACCAGCTTTTCCCGGACCTCCTGGACAAGCGTTTTGTAGTCGTCGTCCCAGGTGCACCAGTCCCGAAACATCGCCGCCCTCACGGTTTTCGTCGTGGAAAGAGGCCCCGGCGTCAACAGCAGATACGGGTTGTCTGGCAGGGTTTTGATATCCATGATAACCTCCTTGCTGAAATCGGTTTATTCGTTATAAAGTTTAAATGAAATCGCTCCGGTTATGATCATGTAGGCACATCTATGCCTTTTGCAATATAAGTCAAACGAATAATAATCATATAATTGATAACAAAATGTCCTGAGCCGTTACATATTTTCTATATTGCAATCCGTTCTAACATGCCGTGAAGATGACCCGGCAGGACCCGGGCGGCGCCCAGAAATGGCGTTTGGGCAGTGGAAGAGTGAGTCTTGTCATTCGAAGTCATGCTGGCGGTCCTGTTGGGTGCAGTGCTGCATGCCGGTTGGAACGCTCTCGTCAAATCGGGCTCAGACCCGTTCCTCGACACCGTCCTGATTGCGATCGGCGGCGCGGCGGTGGCGGCGATGGCGCTGCCTTTCATGCCGCTTCCCGATTCGGGCAGCTGGCCGTGCTTGATCGCCTCGGTCCTTATTCATGTGGGCTACTATGGGCTCCTGGTGTTTGCGTACCGCGGCGGCGACTTGAGCCTGGTCTACCCGATCATGCGGGGCTCGGCCCCGGCCTTGACCACCCTCGCGGCGGCACTGCTGTTGAGCGAATGGCCGTCGTGGGGCGGGTGGGCCGGAGTCTTGCTGGTGTCCGGCGGAGTGTTGCTTCTGGCGGCAGACTCACCGCGATCAAAAGATTTTCGGCTCGCACCGGTCGTTTACGCTCTCATGAATGCCGGAGTGATCGTGGGGTATACGCTGGTCGACGGGGTCGGCGCCCGCCTTTCAGGGCATGCGTTCAGTTACACCGGTTGGACGCTCATGCTCGCCGGCGTCCTTTTTTTCTTTGTTTCAATCGGGTTCGGCCGGGGCTGGATGACTCAGCATATCCTGCGCCAATGGAAAAAGGGGACTGCGGGCGGCCTTTGTGCATTGGCGTCTTATAGCCTGGCGCTGTGGGCGATGACGCACGCTCCGATAGCACCGGTGGCCGCACTCCGAGAAACCTCCATCATCTTCAGCGCAATTTTGGCCGTCATTTTCTTAAAAGAGCACATCAGCCCTTTGCGATATGTGTCAATTATCGTTGTCGCTTTAGGCGCCATCTTCATCAAAGTCTTCTGAATCCGAATCCCCACCCAGTCATCGTATTATGACCTGAAATTATCAAAAACATGATTTTAATTAGTTTGACTAATACTTGCCGGGCAACCTATAATTTT
>JBFYWS010000407.1:0-3596 GCA_041310935.1 Desulfobacteraceae bacterium
CCAGCATCGCCCACATCAATCAGGCGCAGGACAGTGCAGTCGAGGTGGCAGACGAGGCGATCGACAAAATCGAAGCTGCAACCAAAGCGAGGGCCGAGAAGGATATCGCCGAGAAGAAGCCGCCCGTCTACGTCAAGAAGCGGCGCATCATCCAGGCGGCGCGGCTGGCGCCCAAGTCGCTCCTCGAAACCCAGGCAGACATCGACGGCTATCTGGAGCGCCTCCGCCGGGAGCTGGAGGCCGCCATCGGCGCCGGTGAAAGGGTAGAGATCCGCTGAGCCCGTCGTCGCGCCTGGATGTTATGCTAGCTGTACCCCTAAAGCGGAGTATCTAACATGCAGACCGTCGGCATCAAAGCGCTGCAAACCAACCCTGGCGTCCTCAGCAAGGCCCTCGACAGCGGGGACTACCTGTTGATCACCCGGCGCGGCAAGCCGTTCGGGATCGCCGCCGCCTTCGACGACGGCCTGCTCGATCTGGGATTCAGGAAGTGGATCGCCGTGCGCTCCTTCCAGGCGGGTGACCTCAGCCTGGGCCAGGTCGCTCAGGTGTTCGAGAAGCCCAAGGAGGAGACCATGCGGCTCCTGGCCGAACTGGGGGTCCCGATCGCCGACTACGACCTGGCCGAAGACCTGGAAACCCTGGAACTGCTATCCGGTGAGTGAATGGCCGCCATCGTCAGCGATACGACAGCGCTGATCGTGCTGGCCGGCCGGCAGCGCTTGGACCTGCTGGGGGCCTGCTTCGAGCGGGTCTTGCTGCCGCGGGCGGTCTACCTGGAGTGGTTGGCCGGCGACGCGGCCGGCGAGCAAACCATTGCGCGCCACGCCTTTCTCGAAGTCGTCGCCGTGGACGACTCGCCGCTGCTCGGTGAGCTTCGCATCTTGCTCGATGCGGGCGAGGCGGAGGCCCTGGCGCTCGCCCGAGAGCGAGGGCTGCCGCTGCTGGTGGACGAGAAGAAGGGCCGGACCATTGCGCGGATGATGAAGATTCCCATGCTGGGACTGGTCGGCGTTCTGTTGCTCGCGGTGGAGCGAGGCATCCTGGCGGCGGACCTGGCCGGCGCGATCTTGCAGGAATCGGTAGACCATGGGTTTCGGTTGTCCGAACGGCTGCATCGAGCCTTTCTGGAGCGTCTGGGGTTATCCGTAGAAAGCGATGGGCGAGTGGAGATTCGCTGAAGCTGTGATATTTTACGGAACTCTGATCGATCACCCCTCCGAAAAGTGAGCCCCATGGCCTCTGTCACCCTGTCCAGCAAATTCCAGTTCTCCATCCCCAAGGCCGTGCGAGAGGAGCTACACCTCCACGCCGGTCAGCAGTTCGCGGTCATCACCAAGGGCGACATCATCTCCTTGGTCCCCATCCCCGATCTGGCCGAGATGCGGGGCATCGCCAAGGGAGCGGATACCAGCGACTACCGGGATAGAAGCGACCGCACGGAACGCTATTGATGATCCTGGTCGACACCTGCGGGTGGATCGAATGGCTGGCCGACGGCCCCTTGGCGGACAAGTTCCAGCCTTACCTGGAAGACACCGAGGCCATCCTCGTGCCTACGGTCGTGCAGTTCGAGCTATACAAGTGGCTCGAACGCAACCGGGGTGAGGAGGCGGCCATGAAGGCCATAGCCCGCACCACGCGTTCCCGCGTGGTGGATCTCGACACCTCTACCGCCCTGCTGGCGGCAGAGCTCAGCCGCGATCACGGCCTGTCCGTCGCCGACGCGGTGATCTACGCCAGTGCCCGCGGGCACAAAGCCGAGCTCGTCACATCCGACGACCACTTCGAGGGTCTGCCCGGCGTGATCTATTTCCCGAAACAGGCGCAATGAATACCAGCAAGCTCAAGACCTACGCCCCCAAGGCCCGGCGCGACTTCATCGCCGCCGTCACCCACCAGGCCCCCAGGTTCGGTCTTACCGCAAAGGTCGGCGTTCTGTTGCTCGCGGTGGAGCGAGGCATCTTGGAACCTCAGGCGGCCGACACGACCCTGCAGGAGTCGGTCGACCATGGATTTCGGTTGTCGGAGCGGCTGCATCGGTCTTTCATGGAGCATCTCGGGTTGCCCACCGACAACAAGGGGGATGATTGACGTCGAAACTCAGAGCAGACACCCGAGGTACAGGCGCAGCTCGATGCGTTGATCGCGGCCAGGGTTGCCGAGGATGCCTCACCGAGTCAACCGAAAGAGGTTCAATATGAAAAGCTACACGGCCATTGTAGAACGCTGCCCGGATACCGGGTTATACGTTGGTTATATTCCCGGATTCCAGGGGGCGCATACCCAGGCTGCAACGCTTGATGAGCTGACGCACAATCTACGGGAGGTCGTCGCCTTGTTGCTCGAAGAGGGCGAGCCGACGCTCGAAACAGAGTTCATCGGCACACAAACTGTCGTGGTGGCCTGACCATGGGGAGCTTACCTGTCCTCAAGCCGCGCGAGATTGTCGCTTTGCTTGAGGCGCTCGGGTTTCGTGAAGCGCGCCAAAGAGGATCGCACAAGCAATTTCGGCATCCCGATGGCCGGTGCACCACCGTGCCCTTTCATCCCGGTCGCGACGTCTCACCGATCCTGCTTCGACAAATTGCCAAGGATATTGGTTTATCGGTGGAGGAGTTTCTGAAAGTCCACTGACCGTTGGCAGTGCCGTGCCGAACCCCGAACCGTCACTGTCCTCGATTCAATCGCAAGGAACATGCTCGATGCAGACCGCCAAGCTCAAAACCTACGCCCCCAAGGCCCGGCGCGACTTCATCGCCGCCGTCACCCGCCGGGCCGCCAAGTTCGGGCTCACCGCCATGGGCAGCTCCCCGGTGCGGGAGGAGGGCCAACTGGTCTTCATCGAGGGACAGCCCTACCCCAGGTCCATCGGCGCCCAGCGTGCGAAGCTCGCCGCGCGCATCCAGCAGCAGGGCTTCCAGCAGGTCATGGAGGCCGCGGCCTACACCTGGTTCAACCGCTTTGCCGCCATCCGCTTCATGGAGCTGCACGGCTACCTGGACCACAGCTTCCGCGTCTTATCCCCCTCGCCCCTGGCGAGAGAGGGCCGGGGAGAGGGGGCAAGCTTCACCGGGCTCCCCGAGATCCTGGAGCAGGCCCAGCACGTTGATCTGCCGGGCCTCGACCGGCAGCGGGTCATCGAGCTGAAGATGGACGGCACCCGCGATGAGGAACTGTACCGCGACCTGCTGCTGGCCCAGTGCCGGGCCTTGCACCGGGCCATGCCCTTCCTGTTCGAGTCCGTTGACGACGAGACCGAGCTGCTGTTGCCGGAAAACCTGCTCCAGACCGACTCCCTGATCCGCGAGCTGGTCACCGCCATCCCCGAGGACGACTGGCGGGAGATCGAGATCATCGGCTGGCTCTACCAGTTCTATATCTCCGAGAAGAAGGACCAGGTCATCGGCAAGGTGGTCAAGAGCGAGGACTAAAGTGGACCCCATGTCCAGAACAGTTTTGACCTGAATTTAAGCTGTGATGCACCGTTGCTCGCAGCGGGTTGGCGCTGCCCCAGTTTCGGAACCCCCGTAGGGTGGCGTCCGATGAAAGATTAAAGAAATTGTTGTTGCGCCGCAGGCGTCCTCAGCCCGCAC
>JBFYWS010000415.1:0-12365 GCA_041310935.1 Desulfobacteraceae bacterium
ACGACATCCATCAACCGCCGACGTCCCCAGCCCGAATCCATTTGAAGTTTGGGGATGGTCGCCGGGTCCAGCGGAATCCGGCCGGCAAGCGCACTCAGCGTCTGCTGGAACCGGACCGGCACTGATTCCGCCAGGATCTGGGCTTTTATTTCCATTTCCATGGCCAGGAGCATCTGTTTCATGGCGTTCAGCAGGGAAGACCGAAAAGCCCCCTGAACCAGAGGGTCAAAATAAACCGATACATGGGGCAAGGGCAGGGCGCCCTCCCTCGATCCGCCGGAAAATGCATCCGAGATCTGTTCAACCGCCCGGGCGCGCACCGCTTCAGTGATCCCTGCCGGAACGGCGATGCATACTTGGTAGCGGCCCTTGTCGACCAAGGCCCTCGCTTGGTCGGTATCTATCGCCTGCCCGTCCAGGGACGTGACCAGCGTCACGGTATCGAGGGCCTCCAGTTGTTCGCCGATGAGCGTGCCGAACGCCTGCCGGTCCTGATCGATGAAGAGGATGTCCATGTGGGCCGCGCCTGTTGCTTTCAGGACATTTTCCTGGACCAGCGAAACCACCACCACCAGCACGGCGGGCATGACAAAAAGAACGAGCAGACCGAACCGGTCCCGGTAGAGCAGACGCAATTCCTTGAAAAGGGTGGCAAGGAGAGGCTGCATTCTCAATCCCGCAGGTCTTTTCCGGTCAACCGGAGAAAAAGCTGGCCGAGATCATTGCAGTCCGGGTGCGCGTGTGTCAGTTCCCCGGGACTGCCGTGTGCGATGGTGCGCCCTTCGTCGATAACGGCGATGCGCGAGCAGATTTTCTCGGCCTCTTCGATATAGTGCGTAGTGTAGAGCATGCTGACTCCGGAGCGGCTCAGTTCAGAAAGCCGGTCTAAGATCATATTGCGGGATTGAGGGTCGACTCCCGCCGTGGGCTCGTCCAGGAAAAGCAACCGGGGTTGGTGCAGCAGGGCGACGGCCAAATTGGCCCGGCGTTTCATTCCCCCGGAAAACGTCTCGATTCGGCCATGCGCGCTGTTCGAGAGACCCACAATTTTCAGGCAGGCATTGACGCGCTCCTTCAATTCGCGGCCGTTGATTCGATACATTCTGCCGAAATACGACAGGTTCTCAGCCGCCGTCAGGCTGGGATACAAAGCGATGTGCTGCGGAACCAACCCGATGCATTGCTGCGCTTTCCTGGGGTGTTTGGAAAGATCGGCACCGCAAATGGTTACTTTGCCGGAATCCGGAGCCAAAAGCCCGGTCAACAGAGAGATGGCCGTTGTTTTTCCCGCCCCGTTGGGCCCCAGCAGGCCCACGATTTCCCCGGGCCCCACGGACAGGCTGAAGGATGATAGGGCGGGAGTTTGCGCATGCGGATACGTCTTGGTGAGCCCCTCGGCCCACAGGATCGTCGTGAGGGAAGGAACCTCCGGATGCGTCATGCCCGCTGCCTCGCATGATAGCCGGGTCGCCGAAAGCACGTGCAAGGTTCTCTTTTGTCTCCCGGGGCGGGCCGGGCGGGTGAGATTTTTTTAATCAAATTCACTTTGCAATATCCCGGCACTACCAATATAATTGAAGATTGATGGCCAGCTGGCGGTCGAGCTTGGATATTTAACCTCAAAGCCTGTTCGAGTCAACCTTGATGGCTTCGTAAATAGTCCAATTTCGGCGTTGCGCTTCAGCGCGTTGTCGCTGCGGCGTACATGAAGTACGCCTCACTCCACGCGGTTGTTTGCTTTTGCAAACGTAACGCTGCAAGCACTGACGTGCTTTTGTCTTTTCGGCCGCTGGCCGAAAATCCAAGCCACCCGCACGGCGGGTGGTCGTTAGAGCGCGCGCCTTGAACTTGGCCTCTTTACAAAGCCATCGATTCGGATGACTTTTTACGAGTCCATCAACCGTTGCCGGAGTGATAGCATGCGAACATGGGAAGCGGCATGAAAATTCTCCTCGTGAACCCGCCCAACTGCGGCAGAAGCATCCCTGAAGAGGAATACGGGATCGATACGATCAAGATGATTTTCAGGGGCGAGCCTTTGGCACTCGAGGTCATCGCCGGGAATCTAGATGGGCATGCCGTCGCCATAGCCGACTTGAAAGCGGCTCCGAACGTTCTGGAAAAGACCCTTGCCCAGTTTGAACCCGACCTGGTCGGTTTCACCGGCGTGACCTGTGAAGCCAACACCGTTGTGCGGTTGGCAGGGGAGGTCAAGCGCAACAGCGATGCCCTGGTGGTGGTGGGCGGCCATCATGCCTCGTGCGACCCCGCATTTTTCAACCACGCCGCCATCGATTACATTGTCATGGGCCTGGGCAAGCTCAGCTTCAGGGAACTGGTCGACGCCATCGCTAACCGGACAGTTGGCTCCGGGGTCGCGGGCGTCGCTAAAACCAACCCCGGCGGGAGCCTTGATTATGTTCGGCGGGCCTATTCCCATGCGGATCTTGTCGACGACCGCCCTCCCCGCTACGATCTGGTCGCTGCCCACAGAGACCGGTATGTGATGAGCGGTGTCGGCGGAAAGGTCGGCTTCGTCGCCTCGGCCTATGGCTGTACGCACCGGTGCAGTTTCTGCTCCATCCCGAATATGACCGATGGACGTTACCTCATCCACCGGCCGGAAGCGGTCTTGCGCGACATGCAGCTACTGGGGGAGGTCCCGGTCGTTCGCCTGGTGGATGCCAACACGTTCGGTGATCTGGAAAACGCCCTCAGCCTGGGCCGGTGTATTATTGAATCAGGCGTGAAAAAGGCGATCGTCGCTGACGTGCGGGCCGAGACGGTGACCCGGCACCCCGACCTGTTCACGTTATGGAAACAGGCCGGGCTGGCGTCGGTGGTCATCGGGTTCGAGGAGATCAGCGACGCTGGGCTTACGCGGTTGAACAAGCGAAGCTCGGTTGCCGTCAACATCGAGGCCATGGGCATACTCAAGGATCTGGGTATCCGTGTCATCGGCGACTTCATTGTGGATCCGGAATACACCGAAGCGGATTTCGATGCCCTGGAGCGATTTGTGGCCGCGCATGCCATCGACCTGCCGTTGCCGTCGATTCTGACGCCCTTGCCCGGGACCCCGCTGCACCGGGAAATGAGACACAAAATCACCATCCAGGACTTGGACTACTACACGTTTACGAATGCCGTCTGCCCCACCCGCATGGAGCCCAAGCTTTTTTATCAGGCCTATGCCGGTATGCTGAAGCGCTTCCTGAAGCACATATCCCACGGGTGAGAGAGGAACTCATGGACGTATTTATCAACGATGTGTCGGCAATTCTGCCCAACCGCCCGGTGACGAACGACATCATCGAGGATGTTCTCGGAAAAGTGCGAGGCGTATCCTCCAAAGCCAAACGGCTGGTGCTCAAAAGCAATCAAATCACCCAGCGCTATTATGCCCTGGACCCTGAATCGGGACAACTGACCCATACCAATGCCCAGCTCACGGCAGAGGCGGTCCGCAGGCTGCAGCCCTATGAAGGGTATGACCCGGGTGACATTCAATGCCTGTGCTGCGGCACCACGAGCCCGGACCTGCTCTTCCCCGGCCACGCCCTCATGGTGCAGGGGGAGCTGGGAATCCCGGCCTGCGAGGCGGTGACGACCGCCGGCATTTGTCTTTCCGGGATCACGGCGTTTAAATATGCGTGCATGAGTGTCGCCGCCGGCCTGGCGTCGAATGCGGTGGCCACCGGCTCCGAGCTGGCCTCTTCATACATGCGCGCGCAATTCCTGACCCCGTTTTACGATGGGGCTGCCGACCTGGAGACACGGCCGGTGCGCGCCTTTGACGCCGATTTCCTGAGGTGGATGCTCTCGGACGGAGCCGGGGCGGTTTTTTTATCTACAATAAAAAGGAAAAAAGGGCTTTCCCTGAAGGTGGCATGGGTCGATGTGATCTCTTACGCCGGCGTTCTGGAGACGTGCATGTACGGCGGCGGGATGAAGCGCGCGGACGGCAGCATTGTCGGCTGGCGGCAAACCGAAGCGTTCGAACCGGAAGCGCTGCCGCATCGGTTTTCAGTCCGGCAGGATATCAAGCTTCTCGATGTCGAAATCGTGCGAACCATGGGGGAAGCTCTTGCGCACGTCGTTCAGAAGCACCGTCTGCATCCCGATCAGGTGGATTGGTTCCTGCCCCACTATTCATCGGCCTATTTTCGACCGAAATTTTACGATGAAATGAAACGGATCGGATTTGAAGTACCCGACCGCAAGTGGGTCTCGAATCTTTCGGAAAAGGGCAATACCGGGAGTGCCGCCATTTTCATCATCCTGGAGGAGCTGTTTCATTCCGGCAAGCTTCAGCCCGGCCAGAACCTGCTCTGCTTTATCCCCGAAAGCGGGCGGTTTTCGCACGGGTTCGCCTGGCTCACGGTCGCAGTTTAAAATGCAAACATCCGCTGCAGTACAGAAACAACGTCCAATTGGGCCTTTGAATCAATCGTTCCAAGTCTTTTGATTAGCCGTGTTTTATCTATCGTTCGAATCTGATCCAATACGATGTGGCCTTTCTTTTTTCTTAATATGCAAGGTATACGGGTAGGATACTCTTTGCTTGTAGAAGTCATGGGCGCGATGATAACGGTTCGAATATGCTGGTTCATTTCATCAGGTGAGACAACCAGGCAAGGCCTGGTTTTTTGAATTTCAGACCCGACAGTGGGGTCGAGACCCACTAAGTAAACATCAAAGCGTTTCACTACCACTGCCATTCTTCCTTATCCCATGAATGTGAAAGATTTTTTTCATCGATAAGGGGTTCATCATCACCTTTTTCCCCCATCATCCTGAAGGCCTTATCCCACCCCTCCCGTCGTGCATTTTTTACAGGCCGGATAATGAGTTGGTTTTTTTCAATCTCTATTTCAACATCATCCATGATTCCCGTTTGTTCCAATAAGGGCTTTGGAATACGCAATCCCTGGGAATTACCAATTTTTATTACACGTGCCCTCATTGCGCCACCTCCTAATGATGTGGTCACATTGTAATTACATTGATTTCTAATGTCAAGTCTAAGCTCGAATTGCTGGAGATCAAGCCCAATTAAACCGACTGTTCGGCTTTAAGAATACTGCGCCTTTTTCTCTTGACCCGATGTCTCCTATGGGATACATTCTTTAAATGGTCGTCGAAGAGACAGAGGTCTACCACAGATGGATCAACTCCCTGAAAGACTGGCGGGCAGAGCCCGAATCCAAGTCCGTGTTGACCGGCTTGTTCACGGAAATCCGGGGAATCATCGCAATCTCGCGCAAGGCATCTCCGAGCTCAAAATCGACTTCGGCCCAGGTTACCGTGTGTACTACACAAAAAGAGGAAACAGGCTCCTTATTTTGCTCGCGGGTGGGGACAAGTCAACGCAACGGAGAGACATCGAGACGGCAATTAACTTAGCCAAGAATGTACAGGAATAGCGAGCAATGCCAAAAGCAACAAAAAAAGTGGTGAAAGCCAAGACGAAGACGGTCCCATACGATGTGGCAGCCCAGCTGCGCACACCCGAGGAAATGGCCGCGTATCTTGACGCATGGCTTGACGAGTTCCCGGATGATGCAGCGGGGATTGCCAGAGCACTTGGTGACATCGCACGCGCGAAGGGAATGACTCAGGTCGCGCGGGATGCAGGGCTGAGTCGAGAGAGTCTATACAAAGCGTTGAGCGCAGACGGCAATCCTACTTTCGCCACCGTTTTAAAAGTGGCACGCGCACTCGGCGTTAAGCTGCATGCAGAAGCAGCGTAGGCAAAGAGCGAAGCGACATTAATGCCATTATGTCGCTTAGCCTCGCGATGCGGTTTATGTGCTTCATGCATTTCAAAAGAAGACCAGAAAAACGATCCGGCATGATATCGATTTGGCTCGCCAACGGTAGCGGCATAGAGATATTATCTGCCGATAACGATCATGCCCCAGTCGCCGGTCTCCCCTTGTTTAAAGCAACCGATCCGGGGATTTTCATGGAACGCGGGTCCGCCGTCGAACTGCGGAAACGATAGGCTCAGGAGTTGCTCCGTTCTCAGCAGGAGCATCGCTGCCGCAACGTCCATGCCCATGCTGGTAGGGAAGGTCCCATAGAGGTGTGTGAAATTTGCATGCACGGGAATCTGACCCATGAGGTCGGTGTTCTTGTCAGGGGCGTTACAAAGGATCGGTGTGTTCGGGATGGGTGCCCCATCTTGTCGGCCCGCTCTTCCCATATGGACATGCTGGACAAAGGGGTACCGGATCTCTTGCGCCCCTTTCCGGGTGAGAATAAAAAACGCGCTTCCTTCGCCGACCGGAATCGCCCCTTGGCCGCTGTCTCCAGTTTTCAAATTCCGGCAGTTCAAGGAAGCCTCGTGGAGGGCTTTGGAAAAACAGTCGATGCTGCCGACCAAAACCGTTTCGGTGCGGCCCTCTTCGAGCCAATCGATCGCCGTTTGAAAAGCAAGCGGCACCGCCATCTCGTACTGGTTGATCGAAAGGCTGGGCCCCCGGACCTTCAGCAGCATCGAAATGTACGCTGCGGCGGCATTATGGACCGAATTTGAAAACAAAATGGGTGAGAGTGCAAGGTCGGCTGCAGCCACGTCCGCAGCCTGCAGGTCCAACTTGTTCGCCGTCGGCCCCAGGCCGGTGGCGACCACAAGACCCGTGTTTTCCGGCAACCCCTTCCCCATCCCCGCGTCCTCAGCGGCGAGGTGGCTGGCCAGAATGGCCATGCGGGCATAGTGGTCCACTCGGCGCAGGGTTCGGGGCGGGATCAACCGATCCAGCAAGTCGGTTTTCGCCGTGAATGCCGCCATGGCCGTCACTTCCGGGCCCGAATCGGGAGCGGGGCGTTTGCGAATGGCTTCTTCCAGGCGTGACAGCCCGCAGCCGAACCCGCCGACGACGCCGGCTCCCCGGACACAGGCCCTCATGCGACGCTCCCTGTGCTGATAATCAACACACTGTTGTTGCCCCCGAACGCCAATGTTTGGGAAAGTGCCGTTGTGCCTCGGATTGCGGTAGGCCGCGCGACAGGATGGGTCGGAAGTTCGGGGTCGGGCGCGTCAAATCCCCGGTTGGCCGGCATCTCTTGGCGTTCGAGCGAGGCGATAGTGAAAGCCGCTTCGATGGCGCCCGCGGCCCCGAGCGTGTGGCCGGTATACCCCTTGGTCGACCCGAACGGCACCCCCGAAAATACCTCATGAAAAAGAAAGGATTCGACCCGGTCGTTTTCGCGGGTGCCCGTCCCATGCGCATTGATGAACGCAATGTCCGTCGGGGAGACGCCAGCCGAGGCAAGGGCATCCTCTACGGCAAGACGCAACCCCCTGCCCTCCGGATGCGGCGCGGTAAGGTGGTAGGCGTCGGCCGCCGTTCCGTAGCCTGATAAAAAAGCACGGGCCTTCTTGCCTCGATTCGTCCGCATGGCCTCTGATTCAAGAACCATGATCGCGGCGCCCTCGCCCAGGTTCAGGCCGTTGCGATGAACATCGAAGGGTTTGCAGGCGGCGGTGTCGCTGTTCAACAGGGCAATGAAACCGTAATAGGTCACTTCGTAGAGGGCATCCGTCCCTCCGGCGATGACGACATCGCATCGCCCCGAGCGAATCCATGCCCCGGCTATCCCAATTGCATCGCCGCCTGCCGAGCACGCGTTGACGATCGTCACATGCGGTCCGGAGAAATCGAAATGCCGTGCAAGCCATTGAGCCGGATTGACGATGAGAAAACGTTCGGCCGGCGACAAATAGCTGCAATCGATCCTGCCCAAATCCATCTGGAGGGCGCGGTTGCTCACGCCGCCGCCGGCATTGGTGCCGATCACGACGCCGACTCGTTTTTGCCGCAGCGCCGCCGGGGTCAACCCCGCGTCCGCCAGCGCCTCATTCGTTGCCGCCAGGGCCAGGCGCACCGCTCGCACCATGGGCGGGCTTTGGGAATTGGAAGCCGGCAGAAAGCCATCGGGCACCTCAAAGACCGGGTGTTGCGCCCCTGGAAAAGACCGCGGCGGAGCGGGCGCCGGGGCCTGGGTAAAAAGGGCCTGCATGCAGTCCGGCAGGTTTTTTCCGGCGGCGCAGATACAACCCATGCCGCTGATGGGAACAGGCTGCTGGCGGTTCATGCCCCCTGCCTTTTTTCAATAAACGCGCAAATGGTGTTGACACTCTGAAGAATCGAGCGGCCCTCACTCTGGTTTTTAATGACGACCCCGAAATGCTTCTTGAGCTGGAAGACCAGTTCGACAGCATCGATAGAGTCCAGTCCGAATCGGTCGCCAAACAACGGCTCGTCATCACCGATCTCTTCGGGAAGGACATCCTCGAGGTTCAGGTCTTCCACGATGAGTTTCTTGAGCTGGTCTTTAAGGGGCATGGCGGTGGTCATTCCGACGCCTTCCAAGGAAGTGGAGCTTTATTTCTGTGGGAGTCCGCCGCGGCGGACCGCGAAGCTATCGTGGCTGGAAGCCACTCCCACTGGGGCTGAACTTCTTTGCGGACAGAGTGGCGTCGCGCGCCATAATCCGCTAATCCATGCGTGCCAGTAGATCCTGATACAGAGTGGTTTCCTTGTCCGCACATTGCCGCAGGATCGCCGCCAATGCGGTGTAGGTCTCGGTTTCATCGGCGCGCTGCTTGCAAATCCGTGAGCCAATGAGCGCAAACTCGCGCCACAGGTCCCCCACCTCGGTCATACGCTCAGAGAGCCGCTGAAGATGGTCGTCGTTCAGCAGGACGGCCGCCTCCTGCAGGAAGGCGGCGTAGATGAAGCGAAACCCACCGCCGCCGGTCCCGATCTCCTCCTGCATCCGGATGACCTGCCCCAGGCGGAGCGCGGCCTCGCGCGCCTCCATTTTTTGCGGCCATGCCTCGACACTTTTTGCCAGGTATCGAATGCCCTTGACTCCCAGAAAGGGGCCCGGCGCCTTCAGCATGGTGCGGCAAACCTCTTTGATCCCCTGGCGGGCCGCTCCGGAGAGGTCCGGCTGCGAAGGTACGTGCGTCACATAATACATCCGGCCTTTGGGCGGCATCGGGCCGCGGGCGAACCGGGCCTTCATCAAGTCGGCATGCGGGCAGCGAACGGGTTCGGGGAAAACCGGGTCGCTGATGAGGTAGCTGCCGTTTTGTTTGCCGAAAACGACCAGGTTGTGCATGTTGAAGTGGAATCGGTACCGTTTGGGGAAGTAGCTAAGCCAATAGGCACCGGTGCGGCATCCGACCGGAACTGCGTCAATCAGCTTCTGGTCCAAAACGGCCATGGCTTTTTCGGGGCTTCTAAATTTTTCCCGGGCGAGCGAAACGCCCAAGCGTTTGATGGTCCGTTTCATGATGCCGCCCGTGCGGACTCTGAATGCCGTAAGGGGCAGGCGATTGATGCGGATAAATGGGAAATAACCGAAAAAGAGGCCGGAACCGATACCGAAAACCATCGACTCGCTGATGGTCAACCCGTAATGGCCCAGCAAATTCGCAAGAACCCCGGTTTCGCAGTGAGCCGATTGACGGTGGGTGAAAGGTATTTCCATGTCAGAGCTATTCCTGGTCCTGCAAATCAACTTCTGCTGCGGGGATTTGCTTGAATTCCGCAAGGGTCACGCCGAATAAATCCGCGTAGCGCCGCATGATCTCCGGTTTTAGCCGGTTGAAAACCGAGGGCTTGAGATGGCGCTTCACACGCCAGCGGGGCAAACGAACATAACTGGCGACCAATCCGACCGTCATGAGATGGTTGGCCAAATGATAGGCCAGGGGGCTGCGTTTGCCATCTCTGCCCAGGCGGGCTTGGGTGTTGATATCTTCCGAAATCACTTCCCATGCCTGGGCGTTGGCGATGTTCTTGGGCTCCCAGCCCAGGCTCGGAACGCCAACGTAGCGGCCGTTTTCAGCGACCGCGTAAGTGATCTCCGGCAGCCCCTGGTTCAGTCCTTCGTCCTGGGGCACGTCTTTATCCCGCATGCTTTTTTCTCCAGTGACGCCCACTCATATTGCACTACCGCCGCATGAACACCAGCCGCTCCTCCTGCAAGAAGCGGCTGGATTGCGAACCGGGTCTTCTATTGCGCAACTGCCGACACCGACTTTTAGGGTCGGCTTGAAATTTAGATTAACTATTTATTCTATGCTGGGTCACGTTAACACACAATCGATTTTTTTTGAATACCATTCCAGATAGTAGGACAGGTCACTTACCCGTATGCCGAAAGTGTCAAGCGACACTTTATGCTATATGCTTTAGGGCGGCGTTGGGACAGCCTGTGCTTGCAGCAGGAGATTTCGGTGGTCTATTGCCTGGTTTGAGCGAAAGCCTGTGGCGACAGGCGTTTGAGGCGGGATAGAATTTCGAGCGCGTCCGTTTTCGCGGGGGCCAGCGGCAGTTGGGCCATTATTCCAAGTCCCTCGCCGGCCTCGTGAAAGGCCTCCGGGGAAAGGTCGCTGATCACGGCCATGTGGATCAAGGCGTTGATCGGCAGTAGTCGACGCACCAGATCGAGTCCCGGCATGTCCAGCAGGTTGTCATCGATGATCACGGCGAGTGGCAAGTGCTTCATGACATCGGCGATGGCTGTTTTTCCGTCTTCCGCCCACGCCAGCTGAATGTCCTGCTGCTCCGCCATGGATTGGGCGAATTCGGCCAGCCGGCTGCGATGGGGCGAGACGATCAGGATACGGTGCATGCTGAATCCTTTCGATTCGTGTTAAAACAGGTCACCCCTGCGTGCGGCCGCAGCACGAGCCGGGCCCGGCGCATCCGGCCTCGGCCGGCCGGCTGCCGCAGCAGCCGTGGTCCTTCGGCCCCGGAATGTTCCGGCGTCCGCTGCCGGTAAGGGTGCTGGTCGGCGACATCATTTTTTCCGGATGAGACTCGCCGCAGGCCGGGCATTTCAACGGGGAGTCCGACGCCAGAACCAGGGACTCCCCCCGATAACCGCATTTATGGCAGTGAATGTCGAATATCGGCATCGAGCGTTCCTTTCTCTTCTGTCAAGCGGGGCGGCGGTTGAGAGGATGTACCCTGTCGCCGGTAGCAGTCGGCGATGGCCTCCCCCAGGGTGTTGACCGCTAGGCGGGCGCAGTGCCGATGGTCCTCCGGTAGTCCCCCCAGTTCGGATTCGACCTCCTGGGGGGAGATCTCCAGAGCTTGCTCCAGCGTGCGGCCTTGGGCCAGTTCGCTCATCGCACTGGAGCAGGCGATGGTGAACGCGCAGCCGCGGGGGAGATACCGGATGTCGCGGATGCGCTCGCTCTCCACTCGCAGCGTCACTTCGACGGAATCCCCGCACTGGCCGACACCTACCGCCCGGCCGGAGGGGGCTTCGATGGCCCCTTGGTTGCTCGGCATGTTAACGTGCCGGATGAACCGGTTATCGAGTTTCTTAAAATCAACCATGCCATTAATTCCACACCACGGGACAACGCTGGCATCGGGTGTCAGACAGGTTTATAAACCTGAGTTGAGCGATTCTAATTTTGGTTTCTGCGGCAGACCCCATCGGGACTCGATGTGGATCGACACAATCGCTCAATTTAGGTAAAATAACTCCTATCGTTGCCCGCCGCCCCCGCCGCAGGTGTTCTCTTGACTGAACTGGGGCAGCCGGCCTGCGCTGAAGGCTTGGATGGCTTCGGCCACCGTCTGGGCCTGGCCGCAGTGATAGACCTGGATGCCCACCTGCTGGAAACCCATCAGAGGGCGCATGCCCATGCCGCCGGCGAGCAGCACCCGGACGCGGTTTTGCGCCAGGTAGTTCACCGGCGCCATGCAGCCGCCCTGCTCGTGGGGCATGTTCGGGATGACATCGACCGATTTGACCTGGCTGTCTTCAAGCGTGACCAGCGTGTAAAGCTCGCAGTGGCCGAAGTGGGCCCCGATGGCGGACTCAAGGCCTCCGGGGGCGCTGGACGGAATGGCAACAATCGTGTTCATGATCGACTCCTCTCTTACGGTTTTATTTTACAGGGAAGGCCGTTACGGCCATCCGGGGTGATCGAGTCCGTTGCATCAACTCGATAATTTTAGACCAAACAATGCGGATGGGCGCGGATAACCCGTTGTCGGAAAATTCGGTGACGGCCTGCCGTCGGACCATGGCCTCGGTCACAGTCGGGTCGTAGGGCAGGGCGCCGAGAAAATCGGCCTTCTCCGCCGCACACCAGCCGTGAACGGCCTCCGTGGCCTCGGGGTTCAGGTCCGCCTTGTTGACGATCACCCCGATTGGGATGGTGAAGTGCCGGCAGAGGTCGGCCACGCGCTGCAGGTCGTGTAGCCCGGAGGGGGTCGGTTCCGTCACCAGTACGGCGGCATCGGTGCCCGTCAGGGAACTGATCACCGGGCAGCCGATCCCTGGCGACCCGTCGGAGAGGATCAGCGCGCGGCCGGTTTGCG